>CAZEGV010000155.1:0-1516 GCA_964511645.1 uncultured Cytophagales bacterium | reverse complement strand
CTCGTGTTGGTTCAAGCTTATTCTTGTATCCGATATCGAATTTGTACAAACCATTGAAGTCTAAAGATACAATATTATTTTCTTTTTGTAAAAAAAAACAGCCACTATTACTCATTTTTGATAGTGTCCTTCTAAGGACATATTGCCTCGTTGGTGATCGTAGGGTGCTCAACACTTACTTTACAAAATAATAAAATGTTGTATCTAATATTATTGGGGTCTTCTCGTAAATTAATACTAGTGAAATTTTTTCAAATATTTTTTTTCCACTTAATTTTGGTGCAAAAAAAATGGAAATTGTATCATTTTTTACTAGCAATTGCTTACTACAGCCTATGATTTTATAATCAGTTACGTCAACCTCCTTTTTTTCACATTGAATATAAGCCTTTTTAATTTCAACATTTCTATTCTTAGGATAGATTTTAACACAATATTTTTCACCTATTAAGGCATAATCAGTTTTGTTTATAACAATAAGATCATTTCCCTTTTGGCTTTTTGAACACGAAGAAATTATTACAAAAATAAACACTGCAAAAATATTACTCTGTGTAATGTAACGTATCGGCATTCTCTCCATCTGTTCTAATAATTTTCGTATTAACTTCTTCTTGATTTTCGTCAATATAGGTCGGACCTTGAATCGTATCGATTTTAACCACCCCATCTGGGAGTCCTTCTTTCTTAACTTCCACTCCCTTAGCCTCAGGTTTTTTAACCTCTGGTGTTACAATTTCTTCTTTTTTATTTTTAGAAAACAAACCACCTATCCAGTCACCTATTATCTTTAAGGCTTCAATTTGATCACCATACCAACTATCTCCCCAACGAGCCGATTTAGACTTTGGAAAACCACTATCTCCACTATTTAATCCAGGATCGACCCTTCCTCCTTCTTTAGTTATTTCAGGTTTAACCTCTTTCTTTAGTTTCACATCTAAATCAAATGATAGTTCTCTCCACTTACCTTTCTTCTTATCATAAAACTTAACATGTACTAATTTATCATCTTTCCCATCATCATATTGACTTTTAGTATGTAATTCTCCATCTAATCCAATCCCTTGTTTCCGAACATCTTCGGCTTCAGCTTCGGTAAACTTAGGTTTCATGTTTTTCATCATGCCTTTGTATACAGCATATGACATTCCTTCATCAGAATCAACAGCTAATGCTATTTGTTCGCCAACATAAGGGCTTAAAACCGTAATATGAACACCCTCTCCATCAGCATCAATTGCAACTATAGGACTATTCATTGCAAAATTATATGTGCTATTTGAAGGATAAACATCTTCTTTAGGGTCGCCAGATTTAAACCTCCCCAACCTACTATCATAAAATCTAGCCCCTAAATCATAATGGTTCCCACCACCACTCACCTCATCATCTTTTTCCATAGAATTAAATCCGAATCTATAAAAAGCCGAAGTATAACTCTGCATCAACATCCCAAAAGGATAATACTCATAAGCCGCTAGGGTATTGTCATAATCTTGGAAAGGTTTCCTAT
>CAZEGV010000154.1:0-1527 GCA_964511645.1 uncultured Cytophagales bacterium | reverse complement strand
TTTGTTAAAAAAACAGCCACTATTACTCATTTTTGATAGTGTCCTTAGAAGGACACATTGCCCCGTTGGTGAGCGTAGGGTGCTCGGCTACCAGTGGGGGTCTTCAAAACTATATAACGTCTTATCGTTATCATAAATAATAAATCTTTCAAAATGTATGTAATTTTCACCTATCCCATTTGTGGATTCATAACCAATCCCTGTGAACATGTATTGTTTTAAGTTCTTGTTTTTAAAAGTATTTTTTAACTCAATACTACAACTTGACATATTAGCTAATAAAACAATTTTAGTGGGGCTATCTAAAGAAGAGAGTAGAACATAGTTTTTACTTATAACCTTAGGCATAGCTAAACATTCTGTGTCAATATGAACGTCATTAATAAAAGCATTCATCTTTTCTCTCGCATTTTCTTCAACCATTAAAGTGTCCCGATGTACAAAATAAAAGCCATAGATTCCAAGATACTCTCCTTCTGTTTTATTACTACTTAAGCTACAACAAGTAAATAAAAAAGGGAGAAAATAAATTATTTTTTTCATCAGAATTACTTCATATACCAAGGGATATCTACCCAAATCTTACCTAAACCACTATTAGGTTTTACATAAAACTTAAAATCTACGGGGTTACCATAAGACCTCAGGGCTTTAGCAAAAGGCTTATCTGCTTTATTAAAATCATACGTATCTATAAATCCATTTTCATCACCTAACTGAATTAATCCTTTCTTTTTATCTATTAATGTAACGCCCACTGTCCCAAAAATAAAGGCAACATCATTGTCAAAAGCTGGGCGAGAAAGATACCCTGGATCAAATAATAAGCTAGGATGAATATCTAAATAAAAGAAATTTACCAATTTTTCATCTCCCTCGTCACTAAAATTCTCAACACTTAATATACTTGATTTGAAATCATATTTAGATGGGTCAATATACAAATGATGCACGGACGTAGCGTTTACATAACTATTGGCATAATGCCACCAATCGTTAACTTCTTCTATAGAAACATATCCATCAGCATCGGGTCTTGCTAAATTTTTTCGCGTCTTAACATAATGCTCAGTTTCCCCTGTTGTATATGGAGTCCCTCTTATAGTATAAGCGTATCTATTCTTAGTGGTATATTTTACTTCTGAATAAGTCGTCTCAGTAATATTTTCATATCGTGTATAATTTTTTCCTCTATATGTTTCATCACCCTTCAAATCTTCATCATCTTTAGATGTAACATCATCTCTCCACGTAATCTTTCCATCAGCACCTTCAACATAATCGTCTGAACCTCCACCTAAATAGTCAATAGTTTTAATCGGACTATTCCTATGATACGCATAAGTAGTTTGCCAAGGATACTCAGCACTTCTAGGGTCTATACTAAACATCCTTCCCGTTCTAACATCGTAATGTCTAAACCCTAAATCATAAGAGTTACCACTCCCTTTAATCTCGTCATCTTTCTCATGACCATTAAACCCATACCTATACACACCTGCACTACTATTTGAAAGAGGATTTAAA
>CAZEGV010000153.1:0-1549 GCA_964511645.1 uncultured Cytophagales bacterium | reverse complement strand
GAAGAAGATTTTTTAATCTTTATCAAGCAAACTGTTAGTTTATACCCCGAAGGGGCAGGGCTGTTAAGTTCTAAAAAATGTTATATTTGCACCAAATATAATACTGTATGACACTAATAGAATCATTATCAGAGCTAGAAGACCCAAGAAGAGGTCAAGGTCTTCGGACAGACTTAGAGCAAATATTTTACATGACGATAATAAGTTACTTATGTGGTCATACTGGCTATCGAGAAATAAGTGCATTTTGTAAGAGCGAGGAAAAACTTTTCGTAAAAGAACTCTCATTACGTCATGGAATACCGAGTCATGTAACTTTTTGGCAAGTATTAACTCATGTGTCAGATAATGACTTAGTTAAATGCTTCAATAAATGGAGTAAAGATTATGTTCCATTGGAAAATGGTACTTGGGTAAGTGGGGATGGTAAAGCATTAGGTTCTACAGTGATTAATCCTAATGGCAGTAATCAAGACTTTCAAGCGATTGTTAGTCTTTTTAGCGAGGAAAGTGGGTTGGTATATGCTTTAGAAGCTTATCGAAATAAAACGAAAGAAGTGGGGGAAGCTAAGGTAGCTCGATATTTAATTAATCAACTTAATGGTATGGGCGTCACCTTTACATTGGACGCATTACATACCCAAAAAAACGATTGACCTAATAGTGGAAACAAAAAATCACTATTTAGCTCAAGTAAAAGGGAATCAACCCAAATTGTACAAAAGTGTGCAAGAAGCTATCGTAAACCAAGCACCTTTAAGTTATTTTGAAGAACATGAAAAAGCACATGGGCGAAAAACTTCTTGGTACGTAAGTGTTTATAATGCTCGTCATCATGAAAAAGCCATGGATTGGAAAAACCTAAGTCGTTTCATCCTTGTTCATCGAGTTTGTACAACGAAGGGTAATGATGTGCATAGTAACAGGTTATATATTTCAGATTTACACCATAGTGATGCAGCATTTTTTCATAAAGGAATACGAGGTCATTGGGGAATTGAAAATAGGCTACATTATGTAAAGGATGTTATTCACAAAGAAGATGATAATCAAATCCGGAGCAAGAATGGTCCTGTTAATGCAGCAATTATGAGTACTATTGCAATCAATATTCATCGTAAAAATGGAAATGATTCAATTAAGTATTCCCAAATAAAATTTCGTGCAGGTATACTAAAACTCTTTGATTTGTGTAGAACTTAACAGCCCTGCGCCTGGCGGCCCGACAGGTTCGTTGTTAAAAGAGTCACTTATCTCGGTAAACGCCTATTTAAACGCCCCCGACATTTCATGTACGGGGCAGGCTTGTCTAAAATCAAAAAACCATCTTCAATTGAATCATTTATTTTGCGCAAGCCCTTATTTTTACTTTATTACTTTAAAGTTATCGTTCCTTAATAATCCAAAAAATGTTGATCATTGAGTACGTTTTTATTCCATGACCCAAAAGTGCTTATTTATAACACTACCGAAAACTTTATTTCCCGCCTATTTTTTTAATTATTCACTAGGTTTACGACTATGGATGTAGTTGTATTACTATGGTTAT
>CAZEGV010000152.1:0-1553 GCA_964511645.1 uncultured Cytophagales bacterium | reverse complement strand
AAAAAATATTGATATTTCGCCTTGCTCAATTCACATTTCTTAGCCTTGTCATTATAGGTTATTAAAACAAAAAGCTACTCATCTCTAAGTAGCTTTTTGCTCTGCCAGTTACAAACTGGCTTTAACTATCACCTTCCTTTTTCACAATTACTTACCGTTGAAGTTTCCGCTTCGCTCAAACTCCAACGAGCGAAGCGGAGAAGGAATATGACCCTACCTACGATGAATCTCTATAAATTCACTTTTATCATCATAAATTAAAACTTCTACCAAGCCTTTCTCTATCTCTTTATTAGCATAAGAACGAGCCTCATCTAAACTTTCCATTATTAAATAATAATCATCTCCTATACTATTATAAAAGGAATTGTCATTATTTAATATCTTACCAGTAGCACTTTCTGCTCTTACAACTATAACACTTCCTTTGTCAACTTTTGGTATTTTCATAATATTAAAATTTTACAACTTTTGATTCTACCCCTCTAAATGTACCCTTAAGAAGGGTCTCTGTTTCAGATACAACTGTACCTGGCTTATGAAATAATGAGATCTTATGCAAGTTAGGACTCTTTATTAAAGAAGATTTTGGCACTTGAATTTTCAATAACGCCCCAGTACCATTATTCCTATAAGCATAATTTAGTGCAACATCAATATTTCCAGTCCATGATGTCAAATTACTTTTTAATGTTCCCTTTGCGACTGTATTATGAGTAAGAGAATTAGTGCTTCCCAATAGACCTCCTCTTGATTTAACTATTCCTTTGAGAGCATTTTTATACGCAACACCTCCTGTACCACTATTTACTCCACGATACAAAGTAATAAGGTTATCCGAACCAGAAGCTAACCCACTGTATATACCACTTATGCCAAAAGTATAAACTAAAGAAGCTACATCAAACTCTAAACTAGTTGTATAAACCGTCCCCGATCTTCCAAAATAATATTCACTTTCCCCTGCTGACGCTCCCTTGCTAAAAACATTTAACCATGTGTCAAGGTTATCCCAATCTCTGTTTAAAGCTTGTGTAAGGAAGGAGTTATCATAATCTATTGGCTTTACTCCATAACGGTAATCTTTAGCCGATGCTTTAGAATATCCAGCGACTTTACCTAAAGAGTAAATGATATTAGCATACGTTTCTTCTGTCACCCATCCTGCACCATCTCCTGCGGCATCTCCTCCGTGATAAACCCATTGCTGCAGAGTTGTTGAAAAATCATCGGCAGGGTCACCATCACCTACAGTTGTCTCAGTCTGCCCCTCTTTTCCTTTTCCTTTTGGTTTCTCTGGATCTCCTCCACCTAAGAAATCAATATAATTTATTGGATTATTTCTATGATAAACAAATGGAGACTGCCATGGATATTCAGGAGCTCTAGGATCAACAGAAAACATTCTTCCCACACGAGAATCATAGCATCTTAATCCCAAATCATAAATAGCCCCTTCAATGCCTCCAGACATATCGTTATCCTTCTCCATACCGTTGAAGCCATAACGATACAGTCCTGCACAACTTTTTTCTTTTGAAAAAGAAAAACCT
>CAZEGV010000151.1:0-1563 GCA_964511645.1 uncultured Cytophagales bacterium | reverse complement strand
TGACTGTTACATGTAAATGAGAATGATTTTCAAAAACTTTCGGACAGATATGATTAAAGGGGGAATAATCTCATGTACAGGAAATTAATAATCTTCACAAGCATATTTTTCGTAAGTATTTAAAAGTATTTGCTCAAATCACTTGTGATAAAAAGACAAATATTTTAACTTAGAATCCTAATAAGAAAATACGCATGAATATACACGAATATCAAGCTAAAGAAATACTCGAAAGAAATGGAGTAGTCATTCAGGAAGGTCACGTATGTGAAACGATTGAAGAGGTAGAAAAAGCAGCTAAATTGCTAACTAAAGAGTACGGGCCAGGTCAAGTAGTAAAGGCACAAATTCACGCTGGTGGGCGTGGTAAAGGTGGCGGTGTAAAATTTGGGAAAACAGTAGAGGAAGTAGTACAATACGGAAAAGACATTTTAGGAATGACTTTGGTTACTCCTCAAACGGATGCTGCTGGTAAGCTGGTACGTAAAGTATTGGTGAATCCTAATGCTTTTTATGAAGGACCAAATGAGCCAAAAGAACTATATGTGTCTATCTTGCTAGATAGGGGTGCTGGGATGGATATCATTATGGCTTCTACTGAAGGGGGAATGGATATTGAGGAAGTAGCAGAAGCAACTCCTGAAAAAATATTTAAAGTACGAATAGATCCTACTACTGGTCTTCAAGGTTTTCAGGCGCGTCAAATTGCTTTTGGATTAGAGCTTGAAGGTCTTGCTTTCAAAAATATGGTGAAATTTTTGTTTTCATTATATAAAGCATATCAAGAAAGTGATGCTTCGATGTTTGAAATCAATCCTGTATTAAAAGCTTCAGATGATGCTATTATTGCAATTGATGCTAAAGTAAATATTGATGATAATGCATTATATCGCCACAAGGATATTGCAGCAATGCTAGATGTTCATGAAGAAGATCCATTGGAGCTAGAGGCAGCTAAATATGACCTTAACTACGTAAAACTAGATGGTAATGTAGGTTGTATGGTGAATGGTGCTGGTCTTGCAATGGCAACTATGGACATGATTAAGTTGAGCGGTGGAGAACCTGCTAACTTCTTGGACGTAGGTGGGGGCGCAAATGCTACTACTGTTGAGGCTGGTTTTAGAATCATTCTTAAAGATCCTAACGTTAAGGCTATTCTGATTAACATATTTGGTGGCATTGTACGTTGCGATCGTGTTGCTAATGGTGTGGTAGAAGCATATAAAGCAATTGGTCAGATTGATGTACCTATTATTGTTCGGTTGCAAGGAACTAACGCTGAAGAGGGTGCTAAAATTATTAATGAGTCTGGACTAAATGTAATTTCTGCAACTATCTTAAAAGATGCGGCAGAAAGAGTACGTGAAGTATTAGCTTAATAACGATTATAATAAGAAAGCCGAGTATAAACATACTCGGCTTTCTTTGTTTAAACTCAATAGCGTCCTAAATGTTTTAAAAAGAGAGAGGAAAATTAAGTAACTCAAATTAACTTTGAGGTGATTAACAAAAAAGACCTCTCTCATGACAAATATAAATTTATTTTCTCAAATAATCTCA
>CAZEGV010000150.1:0-1602 GCA_964511645.1 uncultured Cytophagales bacterium | reverse complement strand
TGCTGTTTTCAACACCAAACAAGACCCCTACAAAAAACCTTCTTGAATCAATAGATGACAATACTACTTTTTTATAACGTCCTTAGAAGGACGCATTATACCGAAAAATCCGTGTAGGATGCTCCAGAGAACAAGTCAGTTATTCACAATTAATATGATTATTAATTGCAACCAACATAATGTAAAAATATTTCTTGTCGTATTTATTGCTACTCTTGTAATAGCATAATCTCAAAACATCTCCTGTTCTAACATAGAGAGCAAGCTGTTGCATGAACAACTCTCCTTTTTTATTGTTTTTTTGACAGTACACACATGTATCCCCTATGAATTTACCTTTCCTTACAATACTTAATTCTAAAGTTAAACTAGTATCATTTAGAGTAATTGATGTTGGATTATGTCCTAAACATGGTATTTCTATAAATTCATCATATCTTATATCCCTACCTTTATATATTACTTCTTGTGAAAGACCAACAAAAGTTAAAAAGCAAAAGAAAGTAAATATTATCTTCATAATTAATCTGTCATTAAAAAATGTTCTTTTTCACTTGATGATGACGATTCTCCGAAATCTAAACTTGATGATTCGTCATCATTTACTGAGTTTGTTGCTATAGAGTTAGTTTGTATAATGAAATCATAACCTTGATTTGGTGTTGTAACTTTTCTTCCCCATTTATCTGTTTGGATAGTTGAGGGTATGTATAAATCATATATTCTTCTCATTTCATCCAAAACCCCTTGACTATTATATGTTTTAAGTTTATCATACTTTTCACCCCATACTTCCTCTTTAATAATGTTATCTATTCTACATGTCGGCACTTGACAACCCACTGACCAACTACTAAAAGTTCCCGAATGGGACATTACTCTAACCCAAGGTTCAGCTTTGTTTGGATAATGAACCCTAATAGTATTCTTATAGGAATTATATGGCTCAAATCTTATTTCAAACATATCTGAAGCACCTTCTTTAGACCATTTGTTCCCACCAGTCCAATATTCCTTAGGCATTACCCAATAAAAACTATCTCCTCCTTTAGGCATCTTTGGTTCTATCACTGTAGAAACTCCCTTTTCAATAATTGAAAAAGTCAATTTCACAATTCTTGTACTCCCTTCATTTTTCAAAAATTGAGTATGAATCACTAAAGTATCTGCACCATTTGGGTCAACAAACATTAAAGGGTTATTTGCAAAAGCAGCATAAGGGGACTCGTGAGTTTTAACAACAGGATCAACTTCCCACCTTCTACCTAATCTACTATCATACTGCCAAAACTCAGCCGTATAGCTATTTCCAGAGCCTGATACCTCATCATCTTTTTCCATCCCATTAAACCCATAACGATAATTTGCCGAAGTATACCCCTGCATCAACATCCCAAAGGGGTAATACTCATAAGCCGCTAGGGTATTGTCATGGCTTTGGAAGGGTTTCCTATCGCTCAGTACTAGGTGCACATTGCCCAAATGGTCTTTACATTCATAACTTCTTTGCCCTAGCTCATGTTGGTTCAAGCTTATTCTTGTATCCGATATCGTAGTGCTCAGTTTCTCTGGTTTGTACATCCCCAAACGCTCAGAACCATA
>CAZEGV010000149.1:0-1684 GCA_964511645.1 uncultured Cytophagales bacterium | reverse complement strand
AATACAAGCAAACAGAGGTAGAAGAGTTGAGAAATCAGATTTTTAAATATCATCCGTTGGGATAGTCGGAAGTTCAACAGGCAATAAATAGATAAATAGTGAACAAAAAAGGAGGGAATACGTTACTTTTGTTAAAGATAAAAGCAATTAAAATGAACTTACAAGCAGATATAGCATGGGTACAGCAAGAGGTTGGGAAAATTTCTAATCCTAGATTAATAGAAGCATTTAAGGCTTTGTTGCTTTACCGAGAAGAAAATTTAGAAGAAAAGAAATCAAAAACCTTAAAAGAAAAACTTCTCTCTCGAGCATTAAGAGCTAATGAAGATTTAACAAACAACCGTATTTATACGAAAGAAGAGGTGATTTTACGTACCAATAAGCATTTAGGTTTATGAAAATTATCTACTCGGATGCGAGTATCGAAAGTTTAAATGAAAGTATAGATTTTTGGATACAAGAATTATCTTATTCAATAGAAAAGGCACAAGAGATTAGAGATTTATTGGTTACTAGAGCAGAAAATTTATCGACTAATCCTCACTTAGGTAAGTTAGAAGAAGACTTAGAAGAGTTAAATCAAGGGCATAGAAGATTAGTAGAAGGACATTGTAAAATTATTTATTTAGTTTTTGAAGATTATATTTACATTACTGATTTCTTTGATACTAGACAGGATCCAAATAAAATGAAGGGATAAAACCCCACCACACAAGCCACAAAACCAGCCCTACAATCCCCTTGGTTATAAGGTATTCTCTTCTGTACTCCTTTTGTTCCAAAAAGCACAAAAACAAGGCTAAAATGAATGTTCCGCAAGCTCCACAGCCTTGTTTTAGACATAAATACAAAAACTGTTCGTGCCTCACACATTTTGCATTTATTTGCTTTTTTCCACACAGTCCGTTCTTCGTTCATTAGTAGCTCCTTTGTCTTGTTAGCAGCTTCACTTCATTGCTTTACGTTCAGCAGCTACCAATCCATCGCTCCATGTAATTTGGCTCGCCTGCGTACTCGTTCAGACACATATCCAATCGCCCTAACGGGCTTTTTTGTCTATGGCTTCACTCGTTCTCGCAGTGCGGCTCGCAGAAAACCCAACACCAAAAAATCCCTAGCCGTTTTGGCTCAAGGCTGTTTTAACCAAGTTTACGCACGTTTAATAAATGATTTTTATTTTTTTTCAATTGAAAAAGAAGTTTGTGGAATCCTCCCGCACGAAATTATCCCTTTAGTTTTGAATTGAGTTTAGAGGTTCGTTTGGGTCATTTTTTGATTCATTAATATTGCAGCACACAACCCATCACAAATATTAATGAATCAAAAAAGGCTATTTAACTTTATCATTACTGAAATTAAAGTGAAATAAGCCTAAGCCAATAATAAATTTTGCTTTGATTTTAGTAATGCAACAACCGCAGGGCGTTAGTTTTTGGGATTGCAGGGGCTATTTTGCATAATGTAATTATATGGCACTTTTGGTTTAGCGATGGGCAATTGTGAGTGTACATATAATACACATTATGTAAATATAGCTTGGGGTTTTGGGTAATTATCCTACGTAAACAGGGGGGTTTTGGTATTTTGAAGCAGTTTATTTGTTTTTTTTCTTTTCAATTGAAAAAAAAAGGTGTACCTTGTAAATTAATAAATGGGATGTAGAAAACTTACATATCGGGAAGAG
>CAZEGV010000148.1:0-1705 GCA_964511645.1 uncultured Cytophagales bacterium | reverse complement strand
GTTAGTGTTTCTCCTGTGTTTAATAATAAGTCATCTCCGGAGGTTGTTGGAGAAAGATTTGTTCCTGTTTTTGTGAATGGGCTAGAATTACTAGAAATCACTCCGTCCACATATTCTTTATCTACTAATGTTCTATCGGTATATCTTGCATGTAGATTGTTTTGATATTGTAATCCAGCAAAGTTTGTTGTGTCACTGTTAATTACCATATTTCCAGCCTTGAAGTTTAACTCTGAAAAAACACCTGCTACACTATCATCTTGAGTCTTTAAGTCAATCTCATTATTAAATATTACTTTAGATCTTGAGCTCCAACCATTATATCCTTCAATTACAAGCCCACTATAATCTCCGAGTGTCATATTGATGTTTCCCCCAGCATTCATAGAATAAGTTCCTTCAAATTTAATATCATTTGTTCCATGATTAATTGTCATATTTGTAGTTACCACTCCGCCTAACTGAACATCATTACCGGACATACTTAAACCATTGCTAGCTGTTACTACGTTTCCTCTCCCATCCATTCTAACAACAACTAGGTCGTCTGTACCAATTACATCTGCGCCAGCATTATTTTCTACTATCCATTCTGTATCTGAAAACGTTGTTCCTTGGTCAACTAAAATTACCCAAGTACTTAAATGAAAGCCAGTATTATAATCTTGGTGTCTAGCCCAATTGCCAGATGTATTAACTATGTAGATTCCATCACTCACCCCTCCAGAACCATTTCCAAAAATACCTACAACATCTCCATCTGCTAGGGTAATACCGTCAACAGTTGAGTTTCCGCTTAGAACAATACTCTGAGTAGCTGCTATTGCTTTGACACGAATTGAATTACGGTGAGTATTTATTATGTTGTCGGTATACTCTTTGTCTACTAAAGAACGGTTTGTGTAGTTAGCTGAATAGTCATCTCTATATTCAAGCCCAACGAAATTTGTATTATTTGGATTACCTCCCACAATGATTTTTCCGTTTCTCGCTCCACTTTGCCCATATAATTTTATTGTTGTAGGTGTACCAGAAAGTGAGGTGCTCATTTGAATATTATTCTCTGATAAATGTAATAATGCTCTTCTACTAGTCAAGTATAAATCATTATTATCTCCATCTATATGTAACTCATTTTGCCCATCGGTGACACTAAAATCGTGACTACCAATATTTATGGTCGTATCGCTTATTATTGACCCACCTAAACCAATATTATTGCCAGTCTTTGTTAACCCGTTGTTAGCCAGAATTGTTGCTGGGGTTACAGAATCCACATACCCCTTATCCACCAAACTCCTATTCGTATAATTAGCTGAATAATCAGCAGCATATTCTAAACCTTTACTTTTATTTGTATCTGTAAATATTGCATCTCCATTATCAAAATCAAAGCCTTTAAAGGTTGTACCACTTCTATAATACATTTCTAATCCAGTTGAATCTGCTAGGAACACCGCACCATAATTTGATGCATCTATGGCCTCCATTGTTTTTCTACTATTTCCTGTAAATGTTAATGTCGAAGCATTGTAGCCTGCCATTGAATCTAAAACTCTGTTGCCTGTTAATGTACCGTCGTTTGTATAAATATTATTAGCTGCAGCAGTTACTGCGTTATCTACATACCCCACTGTAGCTACCGCTAAAGCTTCTGTCCCTGTTGGTGCATTTTGTAATCTTACATTATTAGCCCTTGAATTTA
>CAZEGV010000147.1:0-1719 GCA_964511645.1 uncultured Cytophagales bacterium | reverse complement strand
CTTTTTCAAAAGAAAAAAGTTGTGCAGGACTGTATCGTTATGGCTTCCAAGGTCAAGAGAAGGAGAATGATGTTGTAGAGGGTGGTTTTGCATTTAAGTATAGAATACATGATTCAAGAATAGGAAAATTTTTGAGTGTTGACCCGTTAGCTATTGATTACCCATGGAACAGTCCTTATGGTTTTAGTGAAAATGATGTGATTAGGTCTATTGAATTAGAAGGTGCTGAAAAATTAGTTGTTACTCAACTTCTATGGCATAAGGGAGGTAAGACAACGAAATTAAGCTCAGGACTGGTGAGTGATGACGGTGATTGGGAAGGAACAATTTACGCAAATCATTTTTTCTTTGAAGGAAAGTATTATTCAGGAAAAACCCCAGGAGATGCTTGGACGAGAATGGCAAAAGCAAATCCAAATTATTTTATTGCTTTAAAACTTTATCATAATGACGAACAGAGAAAATTTAATAGGCAATTTGGTGATGGATTAATTATTACGGGTGGTGTAATAACAACTATATTAAGTTTTGGAACAGCTACTCCATCATATATGGTTGCTTTTGCTGGTGTGTCTGGTATTATGGCAATGACTGCTGGTTCAATCAAATTGAGTCTAGATACTAGGGAAGAATTTCAAAAATCAGATAAAATACCCACTTCTCCATTAGGATTGGTTGGATTATTAGTGGATGATGCTCTTAGCACTACTGAGTTTATGATGATTGGTGAAATCGCGAATGGATTGATTTTATTAAAGGGGATACCAAATGGATGGTTAAATATGGAAACCCTTGATAAGAGCGTTGGTATAGCTAATATAATTAATGGTATCTTGCTAGACTCGGAAATCGATGTTTCAGAGGAAAGGTTAAAAATGTATACTGAACAGATGATAGAAATATTGGATGAATATTCAGCTATAAAAGAGGCAAATAATAACGAAGAAGCTGATGAAGAATATTAATTTTATGAAAGAAGATAAAGTTCTTATAGATGAAAAACCAACGGGTTTTGTGTTAACAAGATTAAGGACTAGTCTGTTTTATTTACATGTTGGGCTAATTTGTGTTTTTGGAATTATTCTATACGTATCGAATAATAGTCATAAAATGATTGTCTTTCCGATGCTATTTTTCCCTTTATTATATACTTTTTTTGTGGTAAGAGATAATATATTTCACATTAAAATGGAAGATGGTAATATTCAAGTAAATTGGGTTCATTGGTTTTTTAAAAAAGAAATAATTATTCCTATTAAAGAATTAGAATTGATTTTTGAAGTCAAGTATCAATCGAATTCTAATGTTTTGATAATTAAATGGAAAAGAATAAAAATTTATCAGGCTCAAACAAGTATTTGGACAAAAAAGGTTCAGGGGAACATATATAATGAGCTGAAAGAATTAAAAGTATTGGTGTTAAGCTCTGCAACAAAAAAACCTAACAGCTTGCCATCTTCTAAATAAAGAAAAATAGCAGCTTGTCATTTTAGATTTTAAATTGCTTTAGCAGGTTTAAAAATCTTAATGGCACATCGGTAAAGAAGTTATGAGTGTTGAATTTTAAGTTTTAAATTGATGCTGTAGCTTAGTAGGTTGGGGCGAATAATTATTCGCCCGTACGATAAGGATGGCGGTAAAATTGAGTAGCAGGGTAATAATCTATAATGACCAAAGGCTAAAAGCTTTTTTTTAATTGCTTTTAGGTGGTATTATGGG
>CAZEGV010000146.1:0-1840 GCA_964511645.1 uncultured Cytophagales bacterium | reverse complement strand
AGTTAATCAATTAGAAATGGTTTTGTTTATTATTAAATGAGCCTGACCCGTATTCATTAGTTTTTTGTCGAGCCAAAATTATCGTAACAGGTAGTTTTGGCTTTTTTAATTCAAAACTTATGATGGTAATTATTATGATGCAGTTTGGTAAAACGTTAGATTTTAATTTGGAAAACTGAAAAAAATATACGATAATAAATTGGCAAAAACATCATAAAATCGTCAAATCTTATGATGTTTAATTTGGACAATCTTACGATGTTAATTCGGACGGCTACAACACCAAGAAGCCGCTGAGGAATTACTATTTTGTTATTCACTCGTTATTTCAAACGTAGAAATTATACAGTCACTAGCAGTTTCTCCAAACATCTCTATCAGGTAGTGCCTCATTTTCTCTACATATTTAGTTGGTATTATAAAATCATTTTCTGCTATTTCATCACCTGCATCTTTGATAAAACTTGCAAGTATACATAAACACGTAAGCATGCATTCTAAATTATCAAACAATTTAACTGGATTCCATGTTTCACGCCCATGCCTGTCAAAAAGTATGTGTCCAGTGTCTATTTCATATATCAGAGGATCACCATCAGAGTCAGCTAGAATTAACCACCGCGTATTCCAATTATTAATGCGAATGTTATTCCTAGTATCCCAATAATATCCCCCTTGTTGCGACCAAAGTTCTGCTAGTGGAGGGAAATCAAATGCTATAAAACCAAGATCTATGTGCAGCCACTTTGGGCCTACTACTTCGTAATAATTACTTATTTCACAGGGTAAAGCATATTCACCTTTCCAATCTGAAATATTCTGACTTATAAACACTGTTTCTTGGTGATCTTCAAGAAGCAAACTTTTAATCTTTTCAGTCAAATGCATTACAATAATTTCCTGCGTTACTAAACACTAATTCTGAGATTGCTTTTCTTCTAGCATGGCTTTACGATCAATCAACCTTCCTTGTGTCGAATTTTGCGTATTTCCTCTATGTCCACGGTCGCCATGCACATGCTCATTAACGCCTTCTGGGTGCTTACCATTCTTAACCCATCTAATATTTCTTGGATCTCCTTGCCATTTTGCACCTAAACTTCCATTTCCTTCAACAGAATTAATATGATGCCCAGTATAACCCTTATTTGACATTACACTCTTAAGAGCTGAACTTTTTGTGTTTAATATCAGCTCAATTTCTGCTTTGCTCCAATCATGCGTTCCCTTCCTACCAGCTTGAAGCAGTTGTTTTTCTAAAACCCACGCTCTGTTAATAGCTGTAGATCTTCCACCTTGCAAAGATGTTAACTCGTTTCGAGCTGGGTATTTTATCAATTCCTCCTTAAATCCTACCGTATCTTTTACAGGAGTGTACTTCACTGAGTGGTTATAAGGTACTTCAGAATCAGCCATTGTTGCCGCAGAACTAGCAGGCTCTGCGGTTCTATTACCATTGAGCAAAGTTCTTTCACTAGTCACTGTCGGCAAACCATCATAAGTCGCCTTAGCACCAGCAATGCTGAGAGCCGCCTCTCCAAGACCATAACTAAAGCGAGACCAGTCACCAGTTTTCGCACCCTCAATCATATGATTGCTACCATCGATAACACCGGCACCACTGGTTCCTCCAACAACAGACCAGCCTGTTACCTTTACAGCAATATTTTCAGCTTGGGTAGCCCTTAATACAGGAACACCTAACGATGCTGAAAAAGAGGCAGTGTCATGAACCCTAGTCCAATCGATCTGATCGCGGTCTTCAACACCTTTTTGATGTGCTACAAACTACGGGTCAGGCTCATTTAACAAGAAACAAGGATCTTTTTAGAGCGTTGGC
>CAZEGV010000145.1:0-1843 GCA_964511645.1 uncultured Cytophagales bacterium | reverse complement strand
GATGAAATTCATCAATTTTTTCTTGTAAGGTTTCTAATATGTCAGTTCTGTACCTTTCTGTACTGCTAACATATCGATGACCTGCCATGTATTGTACCTCTCTGACACCATGATTTTTTAGCCAATGAGTAATCACACTTTGCCGGATCTGTTCGCCACTCTTGATCCTTGGATTCATCTTTTTTGCCGCTTTCAATACTCGACTGATCGTATTGTTTAAGTTTTTTCCACTTCCTAAACTCATGAATAATTTATCCGTTTGCTTTTTGGTAAATGATAATATTGATGGTCTTACTCGAGTAATGTAATTTTGTAACTGTAGGATCTGTACAGATTCAATTTTTAAACTTCTACCCTTACTTCTCCCTACACTTGGTATATATACTTTTGCTTGTTCTAATCTTACATCTGTTACCTCAATCTGTCCTATTTCTCCATTCCTAATACCCTGGTAAATCATCATTCCTATTATCGTCTTATTTCTCTTTCCACTTAATCCTTCACTAGGATAATTCTTGTACATCTCTTCAAGTTCTTCCCATTCCAATATATCATGAGGCTGTCTTCTAATGATTCCTTTTAACCTTAACTCCCCTACTGGATTAAATGCTACCTTGTTCCCTGTTTCCAAATAATCATATAAATGTCTGATGCCTTGTAACTTTCCATTGATCGTGCTTTTCGTATTTCCTCTCTCCTTGCAGTAATTTATATATTCCAAAAGATCAGTATAGCCAACATCTATAATCGATCTATTACTTTCTTTCAACCATTCCATAAAAAGAGCTGCATTTCCTTTGTTCGTTCTAATCGTTTCGAGCCGCTGAGAAATAGATAATAAATAGTTTTCAAAATCATTTATTAAGTCTTCTTTCTCCATTGAAAAAATAAAATTATCATCATATCCATGTCCTTTCTTATTCATCTTCTTCCATTTTTAGATGCGTATATATTTGAGTACTATCTAGTGATTTATGACCTAAAAATATAGCAATGTTCTCTAAATCCATTCCAGCATGTAAAAGATGGGAGGCTATACTATGCCTAAGGGCGTGTAATCCGAAGTTCTTTTGTATAAGTATTGAGTCTCCTGTTTTTATTTGTAGCATTTTTAATCTAAGAATCAATGATTGTCCTTGTACTGCAGTTCCTTTTTGAGAAACAAACAATGCCTCTATTTTATTTTTTGTATTAACCAGTAATGGTCTTGCATCATAAATGTATTTTTCAAGATCCAATAATACTTTCTTATTTATGGGTACATACCGCTCATGACCGTTTTTAGCTTTTCTAACATATAGTAGTTTCCTTTCAAATAGTACATCTGATTCCTCCAAGTTGATCCCTTCAGTTTTCCTTACTCCACATCCATAATAAATTCCTAACATCGCTCTATCTCTAATACCAAGGAGAGATTCATCTGTCGCCTCATAAAGTAGTCTAATCTCTCTCTTTGCAAGAATCGTTCGTTTTAATATCCCTTCATTTTTGATGAACTTTATTGTTATCTTTATATCTAATTGATCCGTCGAACTCAAATATTTACAAAACTTAATCAAGCAGTCAATTTGTTTATTTACGTATGCTGTACTCAATCCTCCTGATCTTCTTTTGTTCGGTCTCGTTTTAAAATAAGTGATAAACCTTATCATTTGTTCTTCCGTAATACTTTCTACTTTTGTAACTCCTTTTTCTTCTATCCATTCTAAAAACTCTCGTAATTGTCTGGGCATTCCATAAACTGTACTACTCGCATATCCCAAAGTTTGAAGCCATGAAGCAAAGCTCTTTATGATTTGATTATAGTGAGGAGTTTTCATTGTTGTTTATTCTAGGTTATTCT
>CAZEGV010000144.1:0-1845 GCA_964511645.1 uncultured Cytophagales bacterium | reverse complement strand
AATGAGTTTCCGCCTGCCAGTACTTGGCTTGATTTAATTCTATTGAGCTGGTCATCTTTTTAGTCAATAGTAATCAGTCAATAGCCATTAGTTGGGCGTTTCCCCACTCGCCAAAACGACGGCTCTTGTGGTCGGGCTTTTTGTTCCCAATCTTTTTTGCTTTTTTATTGACTTAGGTTAAAAAAAGGATTTCCACGTCAATCCCTAACGCAACAAAAAAAAAGAGAAGTCTTTAACTTCCCTTTTTTGTCCCTTTTGATGAATCAAAAGTACATATTTTCGACCTCTTTATCAAATTACGAGAGGGGTTTATCTTAATAACTTACTCTTTTATCACCGTGTCCCCTTTTTCTCGGGAAGGACAACTTGCCCTGTTGTCTTCACGTAGGGTGCTGGATAAATAATAAATTGGTTCTTTAATCGTACTATCCGTAATAGTAACACCATTAAATTCAACCTCAAAAGGCCTAAAATTACTTAATTCATAACTCTTTGAAAGAAAAAAACAAGCCTGATTAAGTGTTCGAGAACTATCCTTCTCATCAACAGAAAAGTTACCCATAGATCGAAATAAAAAACCATAAACATTTTGATCATCAGGACACCTAAGTGACATTTGATAAGCATATCCAAAAAGTATTTCTGGATTTCGACTACACAAAAACCATTTAGATTGTAAATTAAACATCTTCATATCTTTATCCTTAATTGCTTTTTTTATTAGTAGTATATGCGAAGTGAAATCACACCTTTCATAACGGTTATTATGTATAGTATTATTTTTCACTTCCTTACTAGAACATCCTAATAAAAAAACGATAAAAACTCCTATTTGAGACCAAAAAACTACACCCTTATTTCTTTTTACTTTTATCATTTTTTCCACTATTTTTTCTGCCGCTCATTCCAACATACTCCCTTGAAACTTCCTTTCCAGCTTTAAGTGTCACCCAACTACCATTATTTTTATCTTGCACATAACTTTCTACTAAGTTCCCGTCTTTATCTTCAGTACTTAAGTTTGTTTCTGGAGTTCTTATTCCAACTATCCCCTTTTTTCCATTCTCGACCCCTATTAAACCCTGTTTTTCTTTATCCAATAAAGTACCATACTCAACATATCCATCTGCTGCAACGACTGTTATTTTTTTATCCGCTAAAGAAACTTGTACTGCAATTGAATTCTGTTTTGACATCCATCCCCCTGCTTTATAATAATCCCCTGGATTTGTTGCCCCATTACAACTTAGTATCATTAAGGTTATTTCTTGACCCTCTTCTTCGGCTCTAACCCAATCGCTATTTTTATTTAAAAAAGCAATCAATTGCTTTCCAGTGTAAAAATCTTCCTTCCAATCATCACTATCATTAGTATTATCAGAAATATGTATAGGTGACCCATGAGCAACCAAAAGAAACACTCCATCGTTAACTTGTTTCTTTACTAAATTATCAGTTGCTAAAGTGAAGACTGTACCCTCTATTCCATCCATTAAACTAATAATCACCGTATCACCCAAAGGGTCACTATACCAAATAGGATTATTACTGAATCCTACATATTGACTAATAGATGGGTTTGGTTTCGGATCCAAACTCTTCCACCTCCCCAACCTACTATCATAAGCTCTAAAGTGAGTTGTATAACTATTCCCACTACCACTCACCTCATCATCTTTTTCCATACCGTTAAACCCATAACGATAATTTGCCGAAGTATACCCCTGCATCAACATCCCAAAGGGATAATACTCATAAGCCGCTAGGGTATTGTCATGGCTTTGGAAGGGTTTTCTATCGCTCAGCACCAAATGGACATTTCCTAGGTGGTCTTTACATTCATAA
>CAZEGV010000143.1:0-1856 GCA_964511645.1 uncultured Cytophagales bacterium | reverse complement strand
GGTATGGGTTTCAAGGACAAGAGAAAGATGATGAAATTAAAGGCTCTGGAAACAGCGTAAACTACAAGTACAGGATGCATGATGTAAGGTCTGGAAGATTCTTTGCGGTTGACCCGTTGGCTGCTAAATATCCTTATAATAGTACTTATGCTTTTAGTGAGAATAGGTTGATTGATGGGGTTGAGTTGGAAGGGTTGGAATACAAAGCGACAAAAGACAAAGAAGGGACTGTAACAGGATTTAAGTTTGATGAGGCAAATGCTTATAATGAAAGTGGTGGATTGAAAGAAGGCTATTATGATAAAGCGATTCTTATTGAAGATTTAGGGACGTGGAAAATTGGTACATGGCAAGAAAGTAAACAACGTTACTCCTCAAAAAATATAGGCTCTGCTAAGTATACCGTTTACACATATAAAACTGAGACTGATGAAGAGGGATGTGTTGAAAAGACAGCGGTTTCGAAAACATATGATGGGTCTTCAATGCCTTCTGACCCAGAAAGATTTGCAACAGTTCAGCCAGGAATGTATACAGCTGTTAGACATAGACATCAAGGTAAGTATTGGGCATTACAATTAAGAACATTGTCTGGTTCAGGTAGGATTCCTGTTGTGGGAGGGAGCAATCCTGCATTTCCAAACCAATCGTATGCTACAGGAGTCAATCTTCACAAGGCAGGAAGAGGTAACTACACAGGCTCTCTTTGGTCAAAAAATAATTTTAAAGTCAAACATTGGGGATTAACGGTTAGTAAAAAGTTTAGTTCTAGGTATTCTGGTTGTTCTGAAGGGTGTCAATTAGTAGATAAAAACAAATGGAATGATTTTATGGGTAATTTTGGTAAAGGTGTAGGGTCTATAGGTGTTGCAATAACTAGAAAATCATATACTACTTCTAAGCTAAACGTACCAGTAAACTTAGATCTTGAAAGAATTAATCAATGGATTAAAGTAGATAGTTATCCTGCTGCTTATTTGAAAGGATTTAAATTGAAAAATAAAAAGAAGAAGTGATATGATAATTAGACTAAATGTAATATTATTAATTATAGTTGTATTTGGTTGTGAGCCGAATAAAAAGGAGGAGTTTATCCCTTCGAGAAAAGATGTAAAGCCAAGCATTAAATTGCCGAAAAAAGATTCTTGTAAAGATCTTAGAGGGGTGATTGATTTAGATGTAGAACTGACTCAAGAGTTTGGAGATCACTTTGTTGAATACGAAAAAGGGGTGTTAAGTTTGTGCTGTTTAGAGGAATTGGCTTATCCTTTTGGAGGGAATGAATTACTTGAAGTGAAAAATAATTTCATAGAATGTCAAGATTCACTATACACTTCTGAAGAAGGGGTTGACTGTACTCGTTTGTTTACTGAATACTCTAACTTAACGTTGTTTAAATATGAAAATGGTGAAATTACTGAGTTTTTAATTAAGGATAGTAGCTATTTTTCAGACCCTAATATAACCCTTAATAATGGAGTTAAAATTGGAATGGATAAAAGTGATTTGTTTAATATGTTCTTTTATTCTAAGGATGAATCAGTCTTATCTGATTTGAATATTATTTCTGTATCTTCTGATGAAAAGGGAGAATTGTATACTCAGTATCATTTTATATCAGATACATTAGCTCAGATATTTTATAGTGAAAATATAGAGTAGGTAAGGGGTAACACGACAATTAACGAACAGCCACAATAATCTCTATTACAGTTGTTTTAATATCACCTCACACCAGTACATACACACAAGATTATACGATACTACTTGGTATAACGTGTAGAGCACACCCTACGTGAAGACAACGGGGCAATCTGTCCTAAAAAATAATTAATAATGTTATCTCTTCTATTGAT
>CAZEGV010000142.1:0-1887 GCA_964511645.1 uncultured Cytophagales bacterium | reverse complement strand
AAAAGCGTTGATGATAATGGCAATACAAGTGTGACGTATTATTTTAGAGATGCTACTGGTAATGTGATGGCAGTTTATAACAAAGAGGGTGCGGAGAGCTTTAGGCTCAAAGAGCAGCATATCTATGGTTCTGAGCGTTTGGGGATGTACAAACCAGAGAAACTGAGCACTACGATATCGGATACAAGAATAAGCTTGAACCAACACGAGCTAGGGCAAAGAAGTTATGAATGTAAAGACCACCTAGGAAATGTCCATTTGGTGCTGAGCGATAGGAAACCCTTCCAAAGCCATGACAATACCCTAGCGGCTTATGAGTATTACCCCTTTGGGATGTTGATGCAGGGGTATACTTCGGCAAATTATCGTTATGGGTTTCAAGGGCATGAGAAAGACGATGAAGTAAAAGGAAGCGGAAATCACTTGTCTTTTGGAGATTATGGATATGATAGTAGGGTTGGTAGACGATGGAATGTTGACCCACAAGCAAATCAGATGGCTGATGTGTCTCCTTATTCAACGTATTTTAATGATCCAATATCTTATATTGACCCTGACGGAGAACATCCAAGAAGAGGTAACCAAATAAGCTCAATTAATTTCAGTAAAAGTTTTGTTATGTCTGTGAAGGGAGAGACGACAACTTTTGGCAATACAGATCCAGTATTACATAAGGTGACTTGGCGTTGGGTTATGCAAACTTCTAAAGTAAATCCAATAGGTGGAAATGTCCCTTCTCTTCCTTCAAAAATCCCTAACCTTGTAAAAGAGGCGAAGAAATTATTAGATGCTTCACGTAAAATTAAGAGTTCACATTTTGCAGAACCACATATTAATTCAAATGCATGGTTATTGGCTTCTAAAGCTACAGAAGGTTATACTTTTATAACGTTTAATAGTGCGAAATCCGGGTTTGTTTCTACCGTTGAGAATCTTGGGATTGGGATGGAGAACGCTATTACTTTTGAGTATATTTTCGTACTTAATGAAGACGGTACTTCTATGATGACGGATTATTTTCAATATGAATATTACCAAGAAGAAGTAGATGGGAAAATGGTATGGAAGTATAACTCTACTATTACTAATTTAGCTACTAAAAAAACTTCTAATCTGATAAAAGGAGGTGAAATAGAGACAGGTAAGTATACGCCTAACGATGGGGATGAAGATGTGATTTATTATGATATAGAAGAGGTCCCAGAGTCAATAAAAAATAACAATGATGATTAATAAATTAGCGAATTTTTTTTTGATTATTCTTTTAATGGTGTCTTGTGTTTCTAGTAACGTTAAAGACTCACTACGATTAAAGTCTAAATTGATTACAGAGTCTAAAGAAATTTTACTACAAATTCAATCTTCTTTTCTTTCTTACTATCAAATTTATTATCGAGAAAATCCGAATAGTTTGAAACATGATTTGGAGCTTTGGAAGATGTTTCTTGAGCGTTCTCCTTTAGACAATATTCTAATGGATAAAATAAGTGAAATTGAAAAAAGTGATTTACTGGAGAAATGCCCTAAGATAAACGAGACTTTATTCCATAGTATATATGAATTAGAAAGAGTTGGTTATGCAGGGATTCTTTCCGTCATTCGCTCATTAGAATACGAATTATCTAGATATGAAAAAAAATGCAGGTAATGTCCCCCGAGCACCCTACGTGAGCACAACGAGGCAATGTGGAGCACCCTACGTGAAGACAACGGGGCAACCTGTCCTTAGAAGGACACTATCAAAAATGAGTAATAGTGGCTGTTTTTTTAACAAAAAGAAAATCGCTAGTATTAAAAACGGGTAAAAATATTGACACTAAACCTTAAGGATGAAAAAATCTAGTGTAGGGATTCTGTTTTTGTGTTTTCATATTCAATTTCTGTGGT
>CAZEGV010000141.1:0-1959 GCA_964511645.1 uncultured Cytophagales bacterium | reverse complement strand
TATGCATATTCCAGTGATGAACTCAACCTGAACTGGTCTCAAGATATTTCAAATTCTCCGATCGAGCTTTTGGTCAACCCTAGTCTAAAACGGCTCAATTTCCAGTCGATTAAGGATGCCTACTCTTGTTACCAAGAGCTACAACAGTTTATAAGCGGAGTGCTTTCCGAAACGGAATTAGTATCTAACCCTCCTACCGATAAAGAGAAAATAACGAAACACGGCATTGACCCAACATATGGGTTTAGAACTCGCCCTAAGAAAAAGAATAAATAAAATTATGGAATTTCTATTTAGCTAGACTCTTACCAATAGAACCTGAATAACCACTATGAAAAATATCAGACTAGTACTTCTCCTATTTCTTACAATAAGTATTCAAACAATAGCCCAAAAGAAAATTAATAAACTATCTAATTACGCAGGTCGCGATTATTTGATTGTTGAAAAAAATGGATTAAAAGGGCTAAAAGAGAGAAAAGACCTAATAGTTCCGGTAGCCTACGATTTAGTGTTACCTTCTTTATTTCCTGAGTTTGCTTTTATTATTAAAAATGGCTACCTAGGCCTTTATGATATTAAAACCCAGCAAGAAGTAGTTGTGGAAAGAGGGTTTACTGCCGTTAATTTATATCGAGGAATGGCTGCCAATAATTATGTGCTTGTGTTTGGCCATGAAGACGATTATTATACAAGCGATTTTAGTTATTATGCAATAAATAGAACAAACGGTTTATCTATTAATAAAATAGAAAGTAGGTATGAGTTGGATTATAGAACAGATACTAAAAACGGTATAGAAAATTTAGCTAATGGAGAAATTATTCATCGGTTTTCGCACATTATAAAAGAAAAAAACAAGGATGAAAAAGAGATGATAATCTTAAGCAAATCCATCCAAAAAACAGGGGTTTATTCTTCATCACTAAACAAATTTGTGGTTCCTTCAATCTATAATACATATCATAGAGCATTCAAATATGACCATTCTAGTAGAGTAGCCTATAATTATTTTGAATCAACCTTTTATAAAAAGAGTGTAACAACTGGTAATACTCAAAAACTTTATGGCCTCTCTAATCTTGATTTCAAAGAAATAGTGCTTCCAACCAATTCCCAACCAATACCTTTTGTAGGTGGCTATTATCAAAAAACCAAATCAGATAGCTTGTATGTTTTTACGAAGCAAAAAGAACTTTTACTTGCAATAGCGGGGATAAAAGAATCGCCTATTGAAATTAACAGGATGGGAAATTTAATCTACGTTGGCTTTTTCTATGAAGGATCAGGTGTAAACGAAGAAATGCGAATGAACTTATTGGATCACCATATTTACTCGCAAAAAGGGGAGTTGCTTGGCAGCTACAAATTTGATATTGACCTTACGGTTAACGACACCGCTTCTTGGGTGACTGTACAATCCCCAGATGACCCATGGTCTTTTTTGCAGGGTGTATTTAATGTGTACACGGCTAAATATGTGCTACTTCCTGAATACAATTCAATTAGAACATATTATTATAACCAAACGATTTTAACATGTGAATCAGGAAATTGCTCTTTTTATTACGAACTAAGAAAGGGAGATTCCTATATTTATTTAGATCAAAAACTTAAACCTCTTGTAGCTACTAACGCCATTGAAGGAGATTTTGGTGAAGACTATTTTTTTGATTTATTAAACTTTCGCGCAGCAGATGTTTCTTTTTATGTGCAAATTGATGAAGTTGATAATGCGGATATTAATTATGATGAATTCAGAAGTTTAGGAATTAAAGTGGAACTGACGCTTTCAGAATACGAGTTGATGTCGATGGACACCTATGTGGGCTCAAGCTATGACAGCTATAAAAACATAGAAATTGTTGAAATGTATGATGGGTACCTCACTACAAAAAACGGAATTAAACCAACACCAATGTTTGGGTTGATTAACACAAACCATAATACCTTTTACCT
>CAZEGV010000140.1:0-1975 GCA_964511645.1 uncultured Cytophagales bacterium | reverse complement strand
CAGCCCCTATTACTCATTTTTGATAGTGTCCTTCTAAGGACATATTGCCTCGTTGGTGAGCGTAGGGTGCTCTGCTCGGCTCGGGATGCTCGAGGTAATTTATCTTTGAAATACTATATCATACAAATCACACCAATCATCAGGGTCTTTTAAATTAATACCTGAACTTATTCTGATTTTTAAAAGAGCTCTCTTACTAGCAACTTTTAAGTGAATAGTTTTCTCATCTATTCTTATTACATTACAAATAACGACGCACTTGCTTTGATTGTTCCAATGAGTAATTTTTTTTAGTCGACCTGAACAATCATAAAAAAATAAGTATTCTTTAATTTTTTTATGATTTTCCAATTCAATAATTTTTTTTAATTTTTTACTGTTTCTTGAATAGCTGTATTTTATCTCATGGAGACCATTAGGTGTTGAGTCAAATAAAGAAACTATTTCACCTTGCTTATTAAACTCATTTCGATACATGAAATCTTCTCCGTCTTGGTTTTTCCATCGTTCAATATTTAGATTTTTAGATTCACTATGATATACTCGAACCTCAACGTCTTTTAACTCTGGTATTTGAAAAATTACTTCATAATAAACACGTTTGCCCTCTATATAAAATGTAGTATCTATAGCAGAAATCGACCACATATCAAGATTTGCATCAAAATCATAATATTTCACTTCACTAACCCCATTCTCAACTTCATTCCTGACATCACGATGCCGAAGTTTTCCACTATGACAGTAATTATTTATACTGCACATCCCCATATTTATCCGACGAACTGACCTCACATTAACACTATCCAATAAAAGAATATAATCAATAGTATCATTTTCTAAAAAATCATTTTGAGATAGTGACTGAACAGTCATTAGAAGTAGTGATATATGTATTAATGATTTCATTGTTTTATTACGTTTATTTCATAATCTCCGGTTACATAATCTATCGTATACCTTTTGTTACTATTCGATTTTAAATTTCTCATTTCAATGAGCCTTTTTTTCTTTTTATACTCTCTTCGTTTTAGCTCTTTATTATAGGTCATTGTTTTCGGGTTTGACCACAAACCAATATTGCCAGCTAACGAGGTTAAATGTTCGCTCATTCCATATACATGATGAGTATTGGACAACTCATCTGAAATATATTGAGAAATAATATCAGACTTACATATCTCTATAATAACTACTCCTTCTTTACTGAACTCATCTATAGTGCCCATAAAAAAATCTATATCTCCTCTTTTTCTCATTCCATTTTCAACCCTGAATAAACCCATTTCATCTTTCATAACACTGAAAGAAGGATTCCCTGATGACAGGGTAAATCCTTCTTTCGTTACACCATCAATTACTGAATAAGTTAAATGAGCTGCAAAGTGAATAACTTGGTAAGACTCTCCATTATTTGCTAGCCTCATCATTTCACTAGTAGCTAAAAAACCAAAATCTGCTACATTTATTAAGAGTGTCGTATTTTCATCTATCATACTGTTATATTTCTTATAATACTTACCATCAGAATCTGCCATAAGTATTAAATTTCTATAACACGGAGGATTATCTACCGTAGTAATCATAGACCCTGGAGAGTTTAATGGGTCAAGATACCTCTCTTCGGTAGCACTTTTTAATAAATTTATCCAATACGAACCTCCCCCATTAATATCAATATTGATTTGATTTGTATTCCCCGCTAAAGATTCATCTGAATCATTTTCATCGCCTCCTCCAAGATAGTCCAAAATACAAACAGGACTATTCCTATGATAAGCATAAGTAGTTTGCCAAGGGTACTCACCACTTCTAGGGTCGATACTAAACATTCGTCCAAGGCGTGGGCTGTAATTCCTAAAACCTAGGTCATAATGATTCCCACTACCACTCACCTCATCGTCTTTTTCCATACCATTGAACCCATACCTATACCCACTACTAGAGTAACTTCTTCCCGGCATTTCCATTCCAA
>CAZEGV010000139.1:0-2062 GCA_964511645.1 uncultured Cytophagales bacterium | reverse complement strand
TTTATAACAAAGAGGGTGCGGAGAGCTTTGGGCTCACAGAGCAACATATCTATGGGGCTGAACGTTTAGGGATGTACAAACCAGAGAAACTGAGCACTACGATATCGGATACAAGAATAAGCTTGAACCAACATGAGCTAGGGCAAAGAAGTTATGAATGTAAAGACCCCCTAGGAAATGTCCATTTGGTGCTGAGCGATAGAAAACCTTTCCAAGATTATGACAATACCCTAGCGGCTTATGAGTATTATCCATTTGGGATGTTGATGCAGAGTTATACTTCTAGCTCGTATAGGTATGGGTTTAATGGGATGGAACGAGATGATGAGGTGAGTGGGAGTGGGAATAGCTATACAACTCACTTTAGAGCTTATGACGCAAGATTGGGTAGGTGGAAGAGTTTGGATCCTAGAAAGGAAAAATACACTAGTCTAAGTCCTTATAGCCATACAGCAGATAATCCATTAATGTATGTTGATACGCAAGGTGATACTTTAACTACTCATTATGTGTTGACAATGATTGACGGAAGTAAGCAAGTTCTTACATTTGTTAATGACGCACATGTAGAAACAACTACAATGTATAGAAATATAGGGGGTAAAAAATATAATTTCTTTAGCGATGTAGCATATGATTTTACGAGTGGTAATGAGCCTCAAGCTGGCTATCCAGAAAAAAATGTGCCGATAAATAGAGAAAAAGTATTTACGTTAAGTTTGACAAAAAACACTGACGGTACGATGTCGATGAATTTTGATGACGTAAAGTTAGAGAGTAATAAAGAATCTGAATTTACAGAGAAAGTGGACAATAGTCATTGGATGGACGGATGGCCAGCAGTTACGTTTACTGGGAATGGTGATTTGGATTTTGGAGAGAAAAGAAAGTATTCTACGATAACAGACGTTACTGACGTGATTGCTATAATTAAACTTATAGTGTCTGTAAAGATGCCTACAAAAAGCTCGTATCAGATAAAGCCCGATCTCAAGGGGGCACTTAAATTGGAAGGTAAGGCAAGTAAAGGAGCTAACCTTTCAAGCGGGACTCCAATTCATACTGATTCAGTACCTTGTGGGTTTTGTGAGAAACTGGTTCCTAAGTCCGAAGCAGGAGATCATTGTTTAAAATGTAAATAGAAATGAGGAATTTATTGATTATAGTTTTTGCTTTCTTTTTGGGAGGAAGCTCATGTAACAAACCACTAATACCTAATAAGGCTGAAATACACTTAAGGGGAAAGGAAGATGTAGCTGAAATAAACTTAATAGGAAATGATACTTTAAGACATTATTTTGACGACGGAACTCTTGGGGGAATTACCCCTTATAGAGACGGGAAGAAGCATGGCAAAGAAGTGTGGTATTATAGCTCAGGGTATTTAGAGAAAACTGTTGAATATGAAGATGGGGGAAGGTACGGAGATACAAAAGCATATTATGAGAATGGTATACAAAGCGAAGACCTGTATTATTATGATGATGTACCAGTTGGCAATGCTCACTTTCAGCATTCTAATAGTATGCCTAGTGCTTATCGTTCTTTTGACTTTGAAGGGTGTATGCGTTATATAAGAAAGTATGATGAAAAGGGAAAGCTTCTTAAAGTTGAAGGGACTGCTTTAGGTCAGGTTGCAATAATCAAGAAAGGAGGGGATACTCTTAAGTTAGCAGTTAGTTATGCAAGACCCACAGGTACACATAATAAGGTTTCTGCAAAAGTATATAGAAATGGTGTAGAGAAAGAAGAAAAAGTACTTCTTAAAACAGGGGTTGGAATACTGATGATTTATGATTTTTCGGCTGTAGATAGTGTTTTATTTATTGGTGAGTTGGAAGATTTTCTTTTTGACCAACCTGTAGTAAAGGATAGTTTGGTTTATGTAAACCCTCATTAATCCCGGAGCACCCTACGTGAAGACAACGAGGCAATATGTCCTTAGAAGGACACTATCAAAAATGAGTAATAGGGGCTGTTTTTTTAACAAAAAGAAAATGACCTGCGTTAAAAACGGGTAAAAATATTGACACTAAACCTTAAGGATGAAAAAATCTAGTGT
>CAZEGV010000138.1:0-2107 GCA_964511645.1 uncultured Cytophagales bacterium | reverse complement strand
ATCTTATGATGTTTAATTTGGACAATCTTACGATGTTAATTCGGACGGCTACAATTTCGACCAAGAACTTGTGCTCTAGTTTAACATACCCAGTCGAAATGTTCGAGCGAATAAGCGGCTTTATTCTTTAATATCAATAGGTTGGGTTGTTTTTAAGTGCTGACTAATTATTATGATGCAGTTTGGTAAAACGTTAGATTTTAATTTGGAAAACTGAAAAAAATATACGATAATAAATTGGCAAAAACATCATAAAAGCGCCAAATCTTATGATGTTTAATTTGGACAATCTTACGATGTTAATTCGGACGGCTACAATACGGGATGAAAGAGATTTCTAATAGCTATTGACTTAGATCCGACTCATATGTGTTATCTTAATTCTCTACTGATTTTACAATTGAATATTTTTCTATATCCGTAGCTAATAAAGAATTCACACCAAGAGACTTACCTAATGATAAAGCTCCAACCCCATACATATTTTCTTCACTTAGCACCCAAAGATGATCTAAATTACCTATTGAAAACGCCACTAATCCTTTATCCATAGTCAGATAAAAAGTATAACCTAATTTTTCACTCTCTTTGTTAAAAGAATTAACCACCATAACTTTTCCATGTATGTTAAGTTGGTTGATACTGGCTATACCGCTGTATGTATAAAAAAGCTCTCCATACTCCCATTTCCTAATAGTGCGAAAATTTACAATTGGTAAAACTAAATTAATCGAAGGGATGCAAAGGTAGTCGTATGAATATTCAGGGCAATTTAATTCTTGATAAAATTTATAGTTATTATCCCAGCCAACTCCCGGAGAATTCACACTTTCATTTTTAAAGTCTAATTTTTCATTTATAATTTCTATGAAAACAGATAATTCATACAAATTATTCTTGGTATTATCCTTATCAGAACTTTCATTATTAATATATTGAAAATCAATTTTAGCAGAGTCAGAATTTACTGAAGTATTCTTTAATTGCGTATTTCCAGAACAGCTACTAATAAGTAAATAGCAAAAAAACACTTTAAATATAAATAATCTTTTAATAAACATCATTATTAAAATCCTCTTATTTCTTTAAGGAACGAATCAGCTCTAGATTCTTCCATTCTAGAAAATACTGAAGGAGCTACGCCAATCGCTTTACTTTGGTTAAACGTATGTGCCATCTCATGAATAGAAAGATCATAAAGTCCTTTCATACCAGCTCTAAGGTTTGCATGATAACCTCTAGCTCTTTCATCAGATGTTACAGACTGCTTGTTTCTAAAGTTAGCCATTGACGACGACGAATAATGAATTTCAGAACTAAAAATAGCCTTAGTTATTTTTCCATTTTTCCCGAATGCTCGATGATTTACTATAGCATGGGCACTTATACCACCAACATTTATTTTTTCGGAATGGAATATATGTTTTTGTTTACTATAACTTTTTCGAAATCCTTTGACACTCGTTGTATCTTTTATGGAACCTGGAGCAATTGATAAAATATTAGCTATAGCTTTACTTATCATCTCATCTTGGTTAATTATATATTCCTGTTCTGAAGATGATAAGCTACTCCAATCCACGCCTTTTAAAAGTTCTCCATAAACTAGGCTTGGCATCTTATCTCCTCCAGTACCGCCTCCTGTACTACCTCCACCAATCCGACTGCCACTTACCCCATTGGTGCATCAGGAAAGCCTGACGTAACAATCGTAGCAACAACCGTTTTTCCCTAGTGCATCAATGACTTAAAGAGCAAGTTTCGGGACACAGACCCGACAATGTAAAAATTTTCCCAGATGCGACTTTCTGGGTCAAGTGTTATTTTGAGATAGCGGCTTTTTCCTTAGCCGCTAAAAAGCCAAGCCACTAAATAAAGTGGCGACCTTTTTCCTGAATAACACACGCTAATTCAAAGCCTAATTCCTGCTCAAGCAGTTTAATGTAAAAATAGTTGTGCTGTTTTACTGGTTTACTTTGCTCATTAATTAGCTCACGGTAAACCATTTTTAGATGTTCATTTAATTCAATTTCATGTTTCATTTTGTGCCCCTTGTAATGGTCAAGTTTTTTTGGAATGTTTTTAAGCCGCTTTTTTCATTTCTTGT
>CAZEGV010000137.1:0-2118 GCA_964511645.1 uncultured Cytophagales bacterium | reverse complement strand
TTCGAATGACTTCATTAATCATTGGTATCCCCTCAGGCAATTGTTTTTTTCCCAATAAATAGGATGATTTCCACTCTAATGAGTCAAAGACAAGCTCGGCAGGTAAATGAGGGCAAGTGCGTCCCAGACGCATGAGATACATCACTCGCCATGCAACGATCATATATAACGATAATGCCTTTTCAATCCGCGCTCGGGTGGCTAATTGCAATCGCTCGACTCGACAGCCTACTTTTAGCACATCAAAAAACATTTCAATTTCCCAGCGACATCGATACCAATCAATGATTTCAGTGGCTTGCGCTTCATTTAAAACGTCTCTGTTTGTCGTCAGTCGCCAAATAATCGGTAATTTTCCTTTGGGTGGATTGTGCTCTTTTGCTTGAACTAAGGTGACTTCAACGGGATGCTTGCTTTTAGAGGACAATGTGTATTTTAACACCTTGATTTCTTGTAATACCTGACGGGATTTTTCACCCCGTTTTCGCGGTTTTACAAAGGTTATTTTCGCTAGTGCTGTTTGCTTATCGACCGCATCCCATAATTGATTCTTTGGGATATTCCGTGGAATAAAAACACTTATAATACATAAAGTTACAAAAATGATATCGTTGAATAACACGCCGATGTTTATCGTATAACTCATTGATTTATCATCATCTAAGAAAATCGTGCATACCCAGAAATATCGAGATAGATACGTTGAAATAAATGTTTTCTATTCAGTACTCCATAGCAACGTCTCTTAATTACTTTAATTTTATTATTTAATCCTTCAACAAATCCACTACTCCTTCTATTAATAAAATAATTGGAAATTTCATCTTTAAATTTTAATAATGTTTTTATAAATGAATCAAAGCACCTTACAGGACTTCTTTGTACCTTTCTAATCCAACTATTTATTCGATGTTTCCCTTGAAATTTATTGATATCTTCATTAAATAGATGCGTTAATGATTCCCTCAATTGATAAGCCTCTTTCAATTGAGGCGATAAACTGAAAAGAAAATCTAATTGTACTTTTTCTTCGGGTGAAAGGTGTTCCTTATTTTTTCTTAACACCCACATAACCCCTTTAAGAGATAAATAGTCTTCTTTTGAAAGTAATTTCTTAAGGCGTTTTAGCTCTTTTTTTCTCAAGTTCTCTAAACCATTACGATAAAGCTTGGCTACATGAAAACGATCAGCCGTTATTTTTGTCTTTTTAGAAAATATTTCTTTGGCCGCATTGATAAACCCTTCATAAAGATCAACGCAAATCGTTTCAACGGTTCTACGAATTCTTAAGGGAATTTTTGCTAAGAAATTCTTTACTGTTTGCTTCTTTTTACCCTTTAATACGCCTAATATCAATAGGTTACCATTTGTTAATCCTGTTATGATTGTAACAAAATCTTTGTGACCCTTTTTCAATGAAATTTCATCAATACCGATGACTTCAATTTTTTTTATCTTTCCAGTTGGGCGTTGTCTCTATTTTTCTAGAAAGAATACCTTTTAATGTATCATATCCAATCTGTTCTTTAAGACACACATCGGAGAGAGTACTATTGATCATTTGTAAAAGAAGATGATCCTCATAAATAGAGGTACAACTTGCCTGGGGGGTATGCCACGAAAATGTTTCAATCGTAATTGCACCACAAGTACATCGACATCGCCAAGGGGAAATACAAAGATAGGTTTTATTAGAAAAAAGAGGAAAATGTCGTATTAACCTGGGTTTCTCTTTTCCATCAGTTTTTTCTGTCTTTTTATTGCACTGATGACAACAGGTTTTTATTTCCGTACTTTCAATATGGATAACAATACCTTTAGCATGATTGAAATCGGTTCCTGTTATTTTTACATTAGAAATATTAAGAATATCAGAGGGAATAGAGAAAGTCTCTTTAGGTAAGTTCTCGATAAGAATCGATTGACTTGCTTCAGTTTTTACGGATATTTCCTTATACATTTAATAACCTGTTGAATAACTTGTTAATCTTAATTGCTATAAAATATATTAATGGCTATCTTCCTAAAGATATAAATATATTTTTTATCATTAATTGATTATATCATTGATTTTACAAAATATATTGTCCTCGGAATATCCCAAAGAACCAAAAATAC
>CAZEGV010000136.1:0-2128 GCA_964511645.1 uncultured Cytophagales bacterium | reverse complement strand
CCCTAGCGGCTTATGAGTATTACCCCTTTGGGATGTTGATGCAGGGGTATACTTCTAGCTCGTATCGTTATGGGTTTCAAGGGCAAGAGAAAGATGATGAAATTAAAGGTTCTGGAAACAGCGTAAACTACAAGTACAGGATGCATGACCCGAGGTTGGGTAGATTTTTTGCGGTGGATCCTCTTATTGCTAAATATCCTTTTTATTCTTCTTATGCCTTTAGTGGAAATAGAGTGATTGATATGGTGGAGTTGGAAGGGCTAGAGCCTACTCCTTCGGAAGCGGCGGTCATGGCTGACCATGTCTATGGAGGAGATGATATACCTAAATTAAAAGGAGGGTGGGAAGTTTCTGCTTTACAAGTGAGTAATACTGAGTTTCATGATGCTAATACAGGATTTAAATCACTGTTATATGAGAGGATTGTTGACGGAAAGGTTACTGAATACAGTTATGTGACAGCAGGTACAGATATGACTAGTGGCTTGGATTGGAAAAACAATATAACCCAAGCCACAAGTGGCAAGGCGAAACAATACAGACAGTCGGTTAAGAATGCTCGTCGTTTAAATAAAGTTCTGGGAGAGGCTACTTTGACTTTTGTAGGTCATTCTTTGGGGGGTGGGGAAGCAAGTGCTAACGCTTTGGCAACAGGTAGGGATGCGATTACATTTAACGCAGCAGGTTTGTCTGAAAACACTAAAAATAATTTAAAACTAAATAAGACAGCAAAAATAGATGCTTATATTGTAAAAGGAGAGGTTGTAGATGCTGTTCAAGGAACAGTAGGGCTAAAGGCTGAATATACTACCTTACATGAGTTAAGTTCAACTCAGTATCAAATTACTGTTTTCGGTAATGACCTCACTAAAGAACGTAATAGTATATTGGATCATATGATGGAATCTGTAAAAGCTTCGATAAAAAAGGATGGGATTAAATAGCATGAATTTTGTACTGTATTATCTTATTTTCTTTTTGATTATGATTTCAAGTTGTTCACCTTCAGTACTTGATGAACGATTGAAACGGTTTAAAGGGGAGTACAGGGAGTTAGCTATAGCCGTTGAAAAAGAAGATACGTTAGCCATAAAAAAGAGAATTAAATTGAAAGGTTTGGATGTAAACTATCATGAGCCTGATTTTGGTGAAACTTTACTAATGTGGGCAGTTCAGAATGGTAAGTATAAATCATGTAAAGTATTATTAGAATTGGGAGCAGACCCAAACACTAAAAGCTTCGATAGTAAAACTTCTGCATTAATGTTTTCAGCTGAAAAATATAATACTTCCAAATATTTGAATTTGTTACTTAGTTATGGTGGTAATGCAAATGATTCTTCTGATTTTCAAGGAACTAATTTCCTCAGAACACCTTTAATTGCAGCATCAAGTTCACGCTTGAAAAGTGTAAAAATATTGATTAAAAATGGAGCAAATATAAATTATGTCTCACATCATCATCAAACTGCACTTGGTTCGGCAATAAGTAGTAATTATATTAATATTGCTCGTTATTTGATGATTGAAAAAGGAGCTAATTTTAATATTTTTTTAGGAAAAACAATACAAGGGGATACAATTCGTATTGTTAATAGTTTAAGAAGCTGTGTATTTCCTCTTGAATCTGAGGATTATAAGGTTAAAATGGAAATGGTAGATTATATGTTGGAAAGAGGGGTGGATTATTGGAAAACCCCAATTCCTCATCATTATTATAAGAATTATGACAGTATTTATTTAAGTAAATATTAACCCGAGCAGAGCATCCTACGTGAGGAGCACTCTACGTGAAGACAACGGGGGCAGAGACAAGATAAAAAAGTAAATACTTAAGATAAAATCCTCTCATAATTTGATAAAGAGCTCAAAAACACGTACTTTTGATTTATCAAAAGGGACAAAAAGAGAAGTTTTAATTTCTCTTTTTTTTGCGTTAAGGATCCGTCAGTAGACGGACATGTCTTCGTGGAAATCCTTTTTTGTTTTTTTTGTGTCATATTGAGCTTGTCGAAATGTTAAACACAAAAAAACACAAAAAAGATATAACGGATAGCCTGACCACAAGAGCCTTCCTTTTGGCGACTGTGGAAACGCCCAACTAATGGCTATTGACTGATTACTATTG
>CAZEGV010000135.1:0-2192 GCA_964511645.1 uncultured Cytophagales bacterium | reverse complement strand
TATAAATTTTGATTATCGAAGTCAGTTAGAGCTAGCCAATAAAATAGAAAAAATAATATACTCTGGTAAAACTCAATTTATTAGGCCTAATAAACTAGAATCAAGTAGTTCTAGTTTTATTGGAATTATGCCTATATTTATTAATAACGACGAATTATGGGGAATTATATCATCACCGTTGAAATTGGATTCATTATTACAATTATCAAAAACAGACAGCTCAGAACAAAATATTAATCTTGCGATAAGATACTACGATAAAATAACCAGCCAAACCGTTACTATTTTTGGTGATGATTCAATTTTTAAACAAAAATTGAATGTACAAACGACAATCAAAGCAGGAGGAACATCCTGGAACATTGGAGCAGTTTCTACTAACAAAAACCCTACTACACCATCTGATATTTTTGCACTAAGAATCTACCTCTTTTTTGCAATGTTAATTTTTTCTGTATTTGTCTGGTATAGATTTAATCAAGAATCTGACAAAAAGAGTCTTGAATTAAAAATGAATGATGAAAAATTATTGTTAGAGTCTGTTGGTAACGTTGCTAAAATCGGTGGTTGGAAATTAGATAAGTCACTTAATTTTATTCAATGGTCTGAACAATCATCATTGTTATTAGGAATGGAACGAAATTATTTTCCTAACAATATTAATGATCTCAAACCTTTTTTTTCCAAAGAAGACTTTTCATATTTAAAAGATAAATCAACAGATGTTTTCCAAAATTCAAAAGAATTCGATATAGAGCTGCAAAGAATTTCTGTTAATCGCCCTAACCTTTGGGTAAGAATTATGTCTAATGGCGTAAAAGTTGATAGTAACTCCTGCACGATTAGCACCATTCAAGATATAACCGACAAAATTCTTAATGCACGATTAATCGAACACCAAGCCTCTTATGATAGTTTAACAGGATTACCTAATCGTCTTCTTTATCAAGACAGATTAGTTAAGTCCATAGAAAACGCTCATCGAAATAAGCAAAAAATGGCGATACTATTTATTGATCTTGACCGATTTAAACCGATAAATGATAATCATGGTCATCACGCTGGCGATAAACTTTTAATTGAAGCGGCATTTCGTATAAAAAAAGCGATCCGGGAGTCTGATACAGTGTCTCGTTTAAGTGGTGATGAGTTTGCCGTTATTCTAAATAATACCGCTCAGTATAACCACGTATTAAAAGTTGCTGAAAATATCCTGACTGACATGCAAAGACCCTACGATTTACAAGATGCTTCAGTACATTTAAGCGCAAGTATTGGTATCGCATTTTATCCTGATGATGCAGACAATGCCGATTCATTATTAAGAAAAGCTGACCAAGCCATGTATGAAGTTAAAAGAAGTGGAAGAAATGGTTGTCAGTTTTATACCAAAGAAATGCAATTAAAGTCTGAGTACCGTCATGAACTACTCAACGAATTAATTGTTGCAGTAAGTAAAGGTCATTTAATACCTTTTTATCAACCTATTGTTGACTTAAAAAGTGATAAAATCATAAAGCTAGAAACCTTGGCAAGGTGGCCAAAAGAAAATGGCGTTTCAGTACCCGCAGATGATTTTATTAACTTAGCAGAAGAGTCTGGTTTAATTAACAAGATTGATTTATTTATGCTAAAAGAATCAGGCAAATACTTAAAAGACTTAGACCGTAATATTGAACTATCAATCAATATATCGCCTCGATTATTTCATACAAAAGATAATGCACTTCAAAAATGGACTCATTATATAAAAGAACTCAGTAAGTCTGTTAATATCACCGTTGAAATTACTGAAAGATTACTCACAGAAAATTCTGAGTCAACATTGAATATACTCAACAACTTAAAAAGTTATGGAATTAAAATTGCTATTGATGATTTTGGAACCGGTTATTCTTCGCTTAATTATTTGATGAAATATCCTGTTGACATCATCAAAATCGATCGCGTTTTTATAAAAGAAATTGGAATTGACCCTTCTTCTGAAGCCTTAATTGAAACGATATTAGCAATGGCAAAACGATTAAATATTCAAGTGATTGCTGAAGGCATTGAGTCAACGCTCCAATTGGATTATTTAAAGAAAAACCATTGTGAATTTGGTCAAGGTTATCTCTTTGGAAAACCAATGGACCAGATTAATTTTTCTAAATTAATCAATCAAGCTGTTACCTCTTAATATTATACTAACC
>CAZEGV010000134.1:0-2208 GCA_964511645.1 uncultured Cytophagales bacterium | reverse complement strand
ATCCCAAATTACAGAAGCATCTGATGCTAGATAATTTGTTGGCGTTCCTTGATCTAATGTGATACCGTATTTAATTGCTAGGTAAGATTCTATACGTTGCAACTCTACTCCTGTAGTAGTTTTTGCGTTGTAAACAATTATCTCATTAATGTCTCCATTAAAATAATTAATACCATTAAAACGTCCTACTTTATTAACATTTGCTGTTTGCAAATAATTGAGTGCCAAAGAAGGGTTTGTTCCTACTTGAAGCCTATCTTGTCTCATTATTCTACCAGAAGCATTATTATAGGTTGCTGTATAAATGTCTGGCTCGTTAGGATTCGGGTTTCCTGCAAAGAAACCGTTATTAGGCCAAGAAGATTCAAATTGATCGCTTACATCCAATTGATGATGAATACCTCTATTTGTAGCAGTATTTCCTAAAAATAAAACTTGTGCTTCTTGTGTTGCCGTCTGTGTTTGTACAGAAATAATAGAATAACTAGTATTACCATTGTCCACTATCCCTATTGGTAAATCATATCTGTCATTTGTACCGTCAAATGTAAGTGATGGATTAAAGTTTCTTCCGTTATCTGCAAAAACAGGTTGATTGTTTGCTGTAAACTGAGAAGCGTTATGATTTCCAATACTTTGATCTTCCCAAATTGGAACCTGATCTCCATTAACAGCTGTTAAAGTAGATGCAACTGAAACATTATCAATATGAATATCTATACTAAAAGTATTCGCTGAAACATCTGTAAACCTTAACCGTGTATTGGCTCCTGTTGCTGCAAAAGCAAGGGTTTTTAAGGTACTTGTAGCCGAAGCCGTAACTGTTGTGGTTGCTAAAACTGTTGAAGAACCAACATCAATAACATCTACTTGAACGCTTACGGTTCCGCCACCACCACCAACTTTGTTATAGTAAAAATTAAGTTCATAAGAATCTCCTATAACTGTTGTTATGTCTTGATATACCACAGCATTAGGTGCTGCATTACCACTATTAAAATTCATAACGGGATCTAAGTTTACATTACCTGTTGCTATCCAACCTGTTGCTCCACTACTAAAATCTCCATTGGTTACTAAATCTGAATGGGTACCTTGATCTGCTTTAAGCCATAAATTAAGATCTGTTAATACTCCTCCTGGAGAAGCTGCTGTATAGCCTATTGTAAATAAATCGTTATTGTTTAAATCTACGCCTGTAAAAGTGGCAACACCGCCAGAAACAACACCACCTGTAATTACAGAAGCATTGGTGAAATTACCATCACCATCGGTATCTACAAATAATTCTATATCGTAAGCTGTAGATGGGACATTATCAAAAGTAATTGTTAAATTACTTACTGCTCCTGTTTCTTCAACTTTCCATTCTCTGCCCAAACGATACACTGCTACTGCAGTTGCTGGCATTTCTGTAGTTTGCAAACCTGTACTCGCATTGTCATTACCCCAGATTAAAAAGTTTTTATCTGCTGCAAAGGTGTTTGCATTGGCTGCATTGGTTGCTTCTATGCTTCCTAAGCCTATGGTTACTATTGCATCTGTGTTTACAGATTTGGATTGTTTTTGGTTTAAAGCGGAAATATCGTCATAACCAATACCTGCTATATCGTTACTATAAGCAGCATTGGCAGTGGCATCCCAAATTACGGTAGCATCACTTGCTATATAATTGACTCCCACTTCTAAGGTTATACCATATTTAATTGCCAAATACGATTCTACTTTTGAGCGCTCTGTTGCATTTAAATTCCAAGGGTAATAAATAACTTCTGTTATATGACCATTGAATCCTTGATTTTGATTTACTAAATCTCCAATACTAAAATCATAATTATTATTTAATTGTGTTCTCCAATCTTTATTTCCTTGATTCAACAATTGACCTTTACCATACAAAGTTGCATTATTGGTGCTGTTAATATTATAATTTTCATAGAGACCTGTTACAATTTCTGGTTGATTTACCGTCCAATATCCTGGGCTATTTATATCATAAGACCAACCTATTAATTCTAAATTACTCACGTAATTTCTCATTCCAAAATGTGCAGAAGTAACATCTCTTCCTTGTGAGAAAATATAGTTTGAACCTGAATTCGTAGATGATGTAGCCACTGCAAAAACAGTTCTACTTTGTTTATCAAATGCCAATCCGTTTGTATTATCGGCACTCGTCATAGCATCATCTTGAAAATCGATACTTGG
>CAZEGV010000133.1:0-2306 GCA_964511645.1 uncultured Cytophagales bacterium | reverse complement strand
TACCTGTCTCGGGGTTGCAAGTCCGCAAACTATAAAAATACCAATCCAAACCTAATTCAGCGTGTTTTTCTTTACCCCCGCTTTGGTAAGGGTTGTCCTCATACACAGCAGCACCTTGTGCCACACCTCTCATCTGCATGCCATAAGGGTAGTAGTGATTCTCTTGCACCAATATAGCTGTGCCAAAATGAGCATCAGCAGTAGCTACACCAGGCTTAAAGGTTACTCGTGTATTGCCCAAGTGGTCTTTGATGTGGTACTCGTATTCTATTTGAGTGCCCGTTGAGGCAAACAACACCCTGCCATCAGCCATACTCAGGTAACTTAATTTTCTGTTTTCATACACAAACCCACCTATATAATGCGTTGAAGTCACACCTACCATAGTACGGTGTACTTTCCCTAACTTCTTGCCACTAGCTGCATAGATAATTGACAGGTTTGCTGTATTAGTACTCAGTCTGGTAGGTAAGTTAAGCAAGGCTGAGTGTTGTATGCTTATATGTAGCTATATTTCTAATAGCTCCTTTCAAATATTTAATGTAAGTAAATTAACTGACAAACTATAATCATCTCCAAATTGAATACTTTGAATATCGGAGATATTAATTTCTTCAACCCCATCTCTTTTACCATCTACTGATATTAAAGATAGCTCGATTATATCAAAAGTGATTTTTATGCACTCCCCTAAATAATAGTTTCCATCAACGCTTGATACAAATATTAAGCTACATGACTTGCCTTTTATTTGTTCAATAATGTCAAACAAGTTAGAGTTATGATATATAATATCTTGACTTTTTAGAAGATAAACTTTTTCTTTTAGAATCTCTTCTTCCTCTCTCTTATATCGTTTAATTAACCTATTATTAATTAAACGATATCCGTCAATAACATAGTCTACGGGGATATAATGAACCAATGTCCAATCATTTGAAACATCTATTATGTAACCAGTTATCAATTCTTCTTTCTCCTTATAAGAGATAGATTTTAATGTATATACACCCGAAATCTCTTTCATAATAATTTCATTTCTATTTTGGAGGCCAAGGTCCTTTCCAATTATCTGGTTTTTTATTTGGATATCCTCTTTTAGAATCCCCTTTTTCATTTCCTCGATCTCTTCCTCTACGTGCTTGCCCTGTTTGATGCTTACCTTTTGTACTAGGACGAGATTTACTTGTATGTTCAGCAAACCACCTAAAAGCATTACCTACCGCAGGTGCTAATGCTTGCCCTATTTTGTATATAGCATAAGCCGTACCAGCGGCAACAATTACTACACCCACAAATACAACTGCTGGAGTACCACTAGCAATCATACCTGCACCAATCAAAGCTCCCAACATTCCTGTTTGAATCCCAGCCATGGATGCTCTCATTTCTAAAGATTCATTACCAGTAGCCTTAGGACGCTCAATGTAGTGATTAAGAATTAACTTTATTCCAAACTTTTTTGTTGAAAATCTCTAAAGATTTAAAATATTCGTTGTCATAAGAAATACATTGTATGTTTGAAAGTATGATTTTTTTATTTAAGAGAATTAAGTCGTTTTATAATCGCTATTTAACTCGTATAGTATTTAAATCGTTTATACGATAAAATGAACGACCGTCTTCAACTTTGTTTACCTCTATTGGTGCAATTTCTAACCATTTAGATTTGAGTTCTAAAATGCGACAAGAAATCACATAATTATTATCACCAATGCCAATTTCAAGTAATGAATTATTGAAAAAAGATATTATATTTTCGATATTATCGTCAGGATTTAGTATCAAAGATATATTAAAGATACTTGTGTCTATTATATCATAATTGGATTGAAGTGATTTACAATATTTATTGTCAATATCAATACTTTCAATATTTTCTTTTTTTTCAATAACATACCCATTTGGTAATCCTTTTGAGTCAATACATTTAAGAATGAGAAGATTTTTATTATAATCGTGTACTACTGCACACCAAAAATCATCCCCACTTCCATAGGTTCTTACCTCAATTAATTTTTGTTCTGTTTTTGAATATTCAATTGCTTTCATAAACTGTAATAATAATTATTTGTTTGGTGTCCAACTATCGTGTTGTCGTTTTCTATCCCCTAGATCACCTGGCCTTTTTTTAGAATGTTTATCCCAATTTTTTCCTTTACGAGAGGAGGTTTGAGAATTACTACCATGTTCAACATCTTTTTGTCGAGTACTTTTATTTCCTCTTTTAGAGCGAGCAAACCACCTAAAAGCATTACCTACCGCAGGTGCTAATGCTTGCCCTATTTTGTATATAGCATAAGCCG
>CAZEGV010000132.1:0-2420 GCA_964511645.1 uncultured Cytophagales bacterium | reverse complement strand
GTCATAATCTTGGAAAGGTTTCCTATCGCTCAGCACCAAATGGACATTTCCTAGGGGGTCTTTACATTCATAACTTCCTAACTCATGGTCGTTAAGGATAAGCCGTCTATCTAATATCGAATTTGTACAAACCATTGAAGTCTAAAGATACAATATTATTTTAATTTTTAATACTGGTCATTTTCTTTTCCAAAAAAATAGATGATAATACTACTTTTTTGATAGCGTCCTTAGAAGGATGGGGTGCTTTGTTGTGTGAGTGTGGGGTGCTCGGTAGCTCTAACCAAGTTTTTAACAAAATTCTGCTAAAAAAACAGAAGATATTGAAAGTCTTTCTGATGAAGGTAAAAAACAAGTATACGACCTTATTGATATGGCTTTAGGCTATCACAAAACCAAACAAACTTTCACCAAATAACTACTCTACCGCTCAGAGTCCTCTAAAGAGTGACTCTGAGGAAATGGAAAGCCAATTTGAAGTTTCACGCTGATAACTCCATATAATCACCTCAACTTTTCTAATTCTCTTTTAACATTTAGAACCTTTTCCGCATTAACGGAAGGACTTTTGATAGTCTGCCGCGCTAAAACAAGAACGATGTTATCTTATTTTGGAACACGAGGACGATTGGGGGGGGCACTTCGTTTAACCTACAACCAGGTCATAACCTGTGCACCAGTGGGTTCTCTTCTTATTCAAGGTGAAGTATCTCACCCGTCCTTTCTAAGCTTGCATTAAGATTACTTTTGCCTTTTCCAATCACTAACCTATTGTATTCCATTATATTAGAAGGAATAACTAAAGCACTCATATCACCTTCCAAACTAAAAAAAAGAGTATCTCCAAAATTTAAGGAGTTAAGGTTAATATCCAACGAAACCAATTTGCTTTCATTATCCAAACAATATCCAGTTGAATTATCTGTTTTACATGAGATTGACCCAATCAATTTATTATTTAACAATACCTCTACTTCTTCTTCAACCTCAAAACCTATTGAAAATAATAATGTTAAAGACTCGACCTTGACTATTACATTGGTTGTATCTATCCATGTGGTATATTCTACAATTTTATTTACCCTTCTATCTTCTTTGCTTTCACATCCAAAAATACAAATAAGTATTACCCAAATAATGCTATTTTTCATTAGAAATCATATTTATATCTTCATAAAAATCTTGAACTTTTAAAATATGCTTATTGTGTACTAATACATTATTAGCAAAGAAATCATGGTTTTTTCTCACAAATTCCACGTTATACATTTCTACAAAATTAGTTGTTTGCTGAATTTAACTCAACTATTACATTTTCTTCAAGTTTACCCTTCACAAAAACCAATACAGTATCACCTATGGCTATCTGAGAAACTTCAAAACTCAACTCTTTTTCAGCATTACTATCTTCCTTAACTTCTAATCCATTCTTATCCCCTGTTATATTTACATTTCCTTCATTCGCATCACCTGCTGATGGGTCTGCCCCCAATAAAGGAATATCAAAAAATCCAAAGAAACTAACCTTGTCTTTTTCAAAAACAGCATCCAATACTGGAGACTTAAGTTTGATTGTTCCATTACCTGTCGACTGAGCTTGAATTTTTTGCTGCAGTTGCAGGGTCTGTATCTCTATTAGCATTTTTGTCATCAATAAATGTCTAATCAGGCTGAATTTCAATATAATCTACATCCCAAACATTTGCATCTGAATTAACTGTTTTAATGTCCTTTACATCCCGATTCACAAGATTTCCATTAACAAAATCTGCATATTGTTCGACATAACCCGTGAATTTTTTACCTATTACTTTATTATTTTTATCTTTCACTTCAACTACTGTAGCTTTAAACCTCTGACTAGGTTGCAAAGTTATTTTTGTTGAAGATCCTTCACTCTCAGTATCATCCCAAGTTTGAGATATCACTGTATATGAAGTTCCTACAATTACGATTGGTTCAACACTCTGATTTGTAACACTAAAACCTCCATTAACTCCTTCCCCCCCTATATCCTTGAATTGTACTGGACTATTTAAAGCAAAGCTATATGAACTAAATTCAGGATATAATTTATCTAACGACTCAACCATCTCCCTAGCCTAGCATCATACATCCTAGCACCGAAATCGTAAGAGTTTCCGCTACCCTTATCATCATCTTTCTCCATCCCATTGAATCCATAACGATAATTTGCCGAAGTATACCCCTGCATCAACATCCCAAAGGGGTAATACTCATAAGCCGCTAGGGTATTGTCATGGCTTTGGAAGGGTTTCCTATCGCTCAGTACTAGGTGCACATTGCCCAAATGGTCTTTACATTCATAACTTCTTTGCCCTAGCTCGTGTTGGTTCAAGCTTACTCTGCTATCCAATATCGTAGTGCTCAGTTTCTCTGGTTTGTACATCCCCAAACGC
>CAZEGV010000131.1:0-2469 GCA_964511645.1 uncultured Cytophagales bacterium | reverse complement strand
AAATAACGGATATAAAAAGAGAGAATTGACTACAAGGGTTTTGCAACGGTCTTAGTTTATCATATCATCTATCAATTTTGTGAGTGATACCATTATTATTATAGATGTTTCGGATGAATTACCTACGGAATATGATTGGTCATCATCGGATGCTATTGCTGTTGTACCTCAAGATTCATTACCAAATACTATTATTGGTCCTGACGGAAAAACGTACCCAGAAGAAAGGTTTGTAGGAATTATAGTGCCGGAAGAAGGTCTGTATACCGTAACGCAACGATCTATACGAGGAGATTGTTTTGTAAGTGTTCAGAAAGAAATTAATGTTACTTATAAAGACTCAGGTGTAGAAAATCCTTATTCGTTATCATTAGAAGTGAAGAGCTTAAAAGTATTCCCATCTCCAGTTGAACAAGGAGAAGATGTAGTTATTCGTTTCACTACAACAGACAAAGAACCTGTAGAAGTTTCATTAATCAACTTAAGTGGTCAAGTAATGTACTCGGAGATATATTTAGGAAAAAAACGATACAGCCTTAACCTTAAAACTGATGGATTAATTGAAGGAACATACATCCTGAAATTAAAAACAAAAACATCGATCTTAACAGCAAGAATCCTAATTAACTAGTAGAAGAAAAATGATTAAAACATATATAATAGCGGTATTTACAGTATTAAGTACCGCATTAGGGTTTTCGCAGCAATTAGATCAGATTGGCAAGAAAGGCGGAATTAAATTTTCGGGCGGGATTGGTGTCAACTAGAGTTTGTATTTCTCTAGCGGAGTGAGTGAGCGTTACAATCCTTACACTTACGTTGTTACGGGTAATGTTGGCGTTAGCGTTTACGGTATGTCATTCCCAATTAGCTTCACCTATTCTAATCAAAAACTAAGCAATAGCGGTTTGCCTTTTAACATTGTAGGCGTGAGTCCTACTTACAAAAACCTGACTTTACACGCAGGGCATCGCAGTATGAGTTTTTCTAAATACTCTTTATCTGGGCACTCATTTTTAGGTGGCGGAGCAGAATATAAGAAAAACAAATGGGCATTTGCAGCAATGGGAGAACGTTTACTCAAAGGAGTTGAATATGACAGCACAAGTTCACCAGTCCCTATTTACAAACGTATGGAGTATGGATTCAAAGTCGCTTATAGCAATAAAGGAGATGAAATCAAATTTATTTCTTTCTACGCAAAAGATGTAGAATCATCTATCCGAGCATTCCCAGTACAGACAGTCACTCGTCCACTAGAAAATCAAGTATACAGTATATCGCTTAAAAAGAAGCTAAATAAAAAAATAACACTTCGCTTTGAAGGTGCTCAATCAGGAGTAACCAAAGACAAGAGAAATGCCGTATTGGCAGATAATGTAGGAGCAATTAGACAGAGAATTTATTTTATTCCTATCAAAACTACCACAACATTTAGTTCAGCTTTTAACGCAGGATTGGATTTGTCACTAGGCAAAGCAAAAGTAGGAGCAGGAATTGAGCGGGTCGAATCTGACTACCGTACCTTAGGAGCTTATTTTATTAACTCTGACTTTCAGAATGTAACATTAAGTTTTTCCAGACCATTATTAAAAAAGAAAATAAGTTTTTCTTCACGGTTAGGCTTACAAAAAGACGACTTACAAAAAACAAAATTATCATCAATGAAGCGAGTAGTGTTTAGTACAAATATGGGGGTAACAGTTTCCAAAAAAGTAAAGCTAAACCTTTCATACTCTAACTTTAATAGCTTTATCAACATCAAGCCAGTAGATCAAGCCTTTGCTCAAAATTCGGACTTACGAAATATTGATACGCTTAACTTCACACAAATCAACCAGTCGTACACAGCCTCAGTTGCGTACAAGATGTTAGACAACACCAACCTAAGCCACAACTTAGGGTTCAACGCCAATTATAACCTCAGCGATAGCAAAGCACCAGAAGGAAATACTGTCAATAGTGTGGCAACAGCAGGAGTTAATTACTCGCTAAGACTCAAAAAAAGCAAAACTAGTATTGGAGCAAGTGTTAATGCCAACCAGAATCAATCAGCCCTAGGAGAAGCCTTTTTTGTAGAAGGAGGAGTAAACGCATCCAGAAAAATATTAAAAGAAAAAATAAGTGCAACACTAAGTGCCAATGTGATGAACAACTATGAAAACAGTAAACTAACCGCAAGATTATTTTCAATCAACAATAGTTATTCGCTTAAATTAGGCAAGAAACACTCAATTAATATAGGCTTGAGGATTTCGAGTAGAGTCTCTATCGCCAAAGCCGAGTTAAGTTATTACAAAACATCATTTCAAGAATTATTTGTAAACGCAGGATATAGCTACCAATTTTGAAAAATAAATTAATTAATTAAAACAGGAACTAAATAAGAAATAAAACAAATTAGGGCAATTCCCTCAACCAACAGCTATCGCTATGTTGTTTGAGGGTCGGGTTTTCCACTGTATCTTT
>CAZEGV010000130.1:0-2500 GCA_964511645.1 uncultured Cytophagales bacterium | reverse complement strand
AAAATAACGGATATAAAAAGAGGGAATTGACTACAAGGGTTTTGCAACGGTCTTATTTTGTCCAAAATGGTTGTATGTTTGTCAAGAATGGTTGGTTGATATTGGTTACATTTGTTGTATACTATTAATTAAAACAAACACAACATTATGAAAAAAATACTAATCTCATTGTCGCTATTAAGTGCTGTTGCATTTGTATCTTCTTGTAAAAAGAAAAAAAATCCAGAACCAGATAATGACAAACTTACCGTTGCTGATTTTAAGAAAACGATAAATGAAAACCCAAATAATAATCAAATATTGGGGACGATTGATGCTAGCGGACCAGGCACATTAACCTATACTTTGGTGACGGGTTTAACAGCTTCGAAAGTAGTAGATGCTACAAAACCACTAGTAAAAGAGGTCGTAGTACCTGCTTCATCTTTTACCATCAATAGCTCTACAGGAGAGCTGAAGGTAGCCAATAGAAAAAAGTTTGATTATGAAACAGCACCAAACTATCAAGTCACCGCCAAAGTAAAGGTGTCTAACGGTGATGATGAAGTGACTGGAAATATTACGATTATATTGAATGATATAAATGAAGATCATATTATTAAAGGGCATTAATCTAAGCTTTAAATAAATAGAAAATCCCGATACTAATTATTGTATCGGGATTTTTTTATAGCTATTTTTTTTTTGAGGTTTAAGAGTAATACTAGTTTTTCTGTATAACTTAGCATTTGAACACTAAAGCATAATATGGTTTCTTCCTCGTTTATCAAAAAGATTTTAGAGAAGCATAAAACTTCTGAAAAATTCCCGTCTACTTCTTCTATTTCGAAGTTTACGACACAACTAATGCTAGTGCTTTTTCCTGAGCAGTGCAAAAATAGATGGCAAAAATACGAAGAATTAGAATTGAAATTTGAGTCTTTGTGTGAATCTTTATTAGAAATATTAGAAGCTTTAGAAAAGCAATTGCCTCAGTCAGCAAAGGATACTGCAACTATTTTTTGGGGGAAATTACCTGTGGTATATACTTTATTATTGACTGATATAGAAGCGATTAGCAATGGTGATCCTGCTGTAAAATCTGAGTATGAGGTAATTCGTGCTTATCCAGGTTTTTATGCTATCTTCTTTTATAGAATAGCCCATGAATTGTATTTGCTAGATGTGCCAATAGTACCAAGGGTGATGACGGAGTATGCTCATTCCAAAACGGGGATTGACATTCATCCAGGGGCAAGTATTGGCGAGCATTTCTTTATTGATCACGGTACGGGTATTGTGATTGGTGAGACGGTGATAATTGGAAAACATGTAAAAATGTATCAAGGGGTGACTTTAGGAGCACTTTCTGTTGCCAAGAGTATGGTCGGTACTAAAAGGCATCCTACTGTGGAGGATAATGTAGTAATTTATTCTGGAGCTACTATATTGGGTGGTGAAACGGTAGTAGGGAGTGACTCTATTGTAGGAGGTAATGTCTGGTTAACTAGGAGTGTTCCAGCTAATACCACTATCTACCACCAAGCGTCTACTAAGATTAGAAATGAAAAGCAAGAAAAATAGATGAGTGGATTGTTGAGTTTTGTAGGTAAAACACCTCATATAGAATTGTTGAGGGTTAATACTAATCCTAATGTGACTTTACTAGCCAAGCTAGAAGGTAATAACCCTGGCGGAAGTGTTAAGGATAGGGCAGCGTATAACATGATTAAGTCTGCTTTGGATAGAGGTGAGCTCACAAAAGGTGTCAAATTAATTGAAGCAACTAGTGGCAATACTGGTATAGCATTAGCGATGATAGCTAATCTGTTTGAGATAGAAATAGAGCTAGTAATGCCCGAAAATTCTACAAAAGAAAGAGTGCTCACAATGGAAGCCTATGGAGCAAAAGTGATACTCACTCCAGCCGATAAGTCTATAGAAGGGTCAATAGATTATGCACACAACAAAATAGCTGAAGGCGGGTACTTGATGCTCAACCAATTTGCTAATCCAGATAATCCTGCTGCTCATTACAAAACTACGGGACCAGAAATTTGGGAGGCTACAAATGGTGAGATTACTCATTTTGTATCTGCCATGGGTACTACGGGTACTATTATGGGGACTAGTAAATTCCTTAAAGAGAAAAACGAAAACATACAAATAATAGGAGTTCAGCCTACTGATGGAAGTAAAATACCAGGGATAAGAAGGTGGCCAAAGGAATATTTGCCTAAAATATACGAGCCAAATAGAGTAGATAGAATCATAGATGTATCAGAAGCAGAGGCTCGTGAGATGACTAAAAAGCTAGCTAGAGAAGAGGGGGTCTTTTGTGGGATGAGTTCTGGTGGGGCAGTGGCTACCGCTGTAAAACTAGCACAAGAGCTAGAACATGGGCTTATTGTTTGCATTATTTGTGACCGTGGTGATAGGTATTTGTCATCTGATTTGTTTGGTTGAAATCATATCTGTCCGAAAGTTTTTGAAAATCATTCTCATTTACATGTAACAGTCA
>CAZEGV010000129.1:0-2538 GCA_964511645.1 uncultured Cytophagales bacterium | reverse complement strand
GGTATGGGTTTAATGGGATGGAGAAGGATGATGAGGTGAGTGGTAGTGGGAATCATTATGATTTAGGTTTTAGAAATTACAGCCCACGCCTTGGTAGGATGTTTAGCATAGACCCTAGAAGTGCTGAATACCCTTGGCAAACTACTTATGCTTATCATAGGAATAGCCCGATAAGTATAGTAGACCACCTTGGAGGGGGTGATGATGATGAAGTTACAAAAGGGACTACTCTTGTAGTAAATCTTGACGCACCTAGTGACGATGTAGAGAAAAATAAGAAGTATCAAAAACATGTTGATTACTTTAAGAAAAAAGATAATAATAACCCTAATTTTTATTTTGTTAATTTAGGGAAGATATACAAGAAAGGTGGGGAGTCTGCTGTAAATAAGGCGATTTCAGATAAGCTAGGTGGAGTAGTTCCTGAAAACATTGTATTTACGGCTCATGGAAGTGTGGGTGAACAATACTTTAAATTTGGTGAAGATAAATGGTTTTATGACAAGTCAGTTGAAACAAGTGTAGACGGGGAATTTTACCCATTATACACAAAAAGGGAAATTGGTGATCCAGCAACCCCAATAATTATAGAAGATCCAGGTTCACCAAAAAAAGTCTTTTCATCATTGAAATCACATTCTTCAAGTAAAACAAGAATTGTTGTGATTTCCTGTTATAGTAAATCATTAGGTTCTCCTTTGAGTACGGTGTTTAAAGGACAGATGGTTTTTACAATGGAAAAAGATGTGTCAACTTCTTCTTCTGGGCAAAACTTTGTAAATTACAGGGATGGGAATCGATCCCTAATTTATAACAGATATATTGATGGGAAAGTAGAAATTGAGCCACCTGCTGGCGGAATTAAAAGTTTCGTTAATCAAGAGTATCTTCTGGATGTAAATAACCTTTCCCCAATAAGGCAATGAGAATTATTCTAATAACATTAAGTGTTCTCTTAACCTGCACTGCTTGTGTAAGAAAGATTAATGAATTTAACCTTTATAAAAAGAAAGATAAGAAAAATATTTTCCTGTCTAATGTTCGATATCACAAAATACCTAAAGGGTATTTTGTGATTGATGACTCAAAAATCACCTTTCAAAAGGTAATTAAAAAAAAAGATTTTTTAATTCGAAAATCTTTTAGGAACTATGACTCTACTTTGGTTGAGATTGATACTATCCGTTCAAGTGGGGTTGTGCGTTATAGTGTTTTTTTAAAAAGAGTTACGGATTTAACTAAAGTTAAGTATTATAAGGATAGTAAATATTTTTATTTAAAAGAAACATGGTACGACACATATCAATCAAGTGATAATAGCCCTATAAAATCGATTGTTAAAGTGTTAGATTTTAATTTAAACCTATTGTATGAAAAATCGTATTTTTTGGGAAAATGTGAAACATCAGTAAGTGAAGTGTACTACTACTATAGTAGGGATTACAATGATTACTCTCTAGAAAATAGGAGGTTATTGTTTAAAAAGGGGGTAACGAATATAACTAAGTTTGTTGCAGACGATACTCCGTATTTTTATGGTAAGTTTACAGGAAGGTTAGTGGTTCACTATAATGAGTCTGGAGAAGTTGAAGAGGGTGTTTTTTATACGTATAGATATTCGAATAACAACATCTATAAAACAATAGATAAATTGTCTTTAAATGAGCTTATAGAGTTTGATAGTCGAGATTTATTTGATTTGTCTAAATCAAATCAAATAAATTCTCCCTTAAAAGGAAACTATTTGTATTATTTTTGGTAACCTAGAATAGTTACAATAAAAGACCGTTGCAGAGCACCCTACGTGAAGACAACGAGGTAATATGTCCTTAGAAGGACACTATCAAAAATGAGTAATAGTGGCTGTTTTTTTTAACAAAAAGAAAATCGCCAGTGTTAAAAACGGATAAAAATATTGACGCTAAACCTTAAGGATAAAAAAATCTAGTGTAGGGATTCTGTTTTTGTGTTTTCATATTCAATTTCTGTGGTTTATGTCCTTTTGTGAACTTTTTTTGTACTTTTCTGGCATAGGTATTCCTAGAGTAGTACACAATCTACTACAATCAAAAGCTTGGTTTTGTTTGAGTCGGTTTTGAGCTGATATTTTTAGCTCTTTTACTAAGTCGAGGTCAATATCTATTTGTAATAGTGTTTCCATTGGTGATTGACAACCTAGGTCAGGTCGGTATCTTTCATAATTGTAATGAATTATACAATTATGAATCATTTTTTCAAAAACTTCAAAAGAAGTAAGGTGTTCAGGAGCACCCTACGTGAGCACAACGAGGCAATATGTCCTTCTAAGGACACTATCAAAAATGAGTAATAGGGGCTGTTTTTTTAACAAAAAGAAAATGACCTGCGTTAAAAACGGGTAAAAATATTGACACTAAACCTTAAGGATGAAAAAATCTAGTGTAGGGATTCTGTTTTTGTGTTTTCCTATTCAATTTCTGTAGTTTATAGCGTTATTTGAGCTCAGCACCCTACGTGAAGACAACGAGGCAATATGTCCTTCTAAGGACACTATCAAAA
>CAZEGV010000128.1:0-2574 GCA_964511645.1 uncultured Cytophagales bacterium | reverse complement strand
TGTTCTTTCTTGTTTATTAATTGAATTTATGAAATGTAAACTTAAGAAGTATATACTTAATGCGGGTTTTGTACTAAATTCAAAGTGAAGTGCTTTTAATCAAATCCACCAAATATAAAATTTTGGATTGTAAGAGAAAATACAACAAAAATTGTTATATTTGGCTCAGTGTTAAACCGATAAGACAGTTCTTTAAAGTCCCGCACTAAGCATCTACAAACCGTTGGCGGTAATTAAAAAAAACATAAAATGATAAAAAATACATTAGTAATAGGATTGACAGTTATAACATTAATCGGTTGTAATTCAACTGAGAAAAAGTCTGAAACAAAAATTGAAAACCAATCAATAGTTCAAGTGGTTGGAGCAATGAAAAATGTTATGTGGAAAGGAGAACTTGCAGGAACAATAAATCTTGACACAATTAAGGATAAAAATGGACTATACGGACTTGGTCCTGTTGAATATCTGACAGGTGAATTGCTGATAATAGATGGGGAATCTTATGTTTCAACTGTAACATCTGACTCAACAATGGTAGTTGACGAAACTTACCAAGTTAAAGCACCATTCTTAGTTTATGCTAATCAGTTAGATTGGAATATTGAAGACTTGCCATCAAACATCAAGACAATTAAAGAATTAGAAGAGTTTATTGGCAAAAAAACAATTGATTTTAAAAGACCTTTTGTTTTTAAATTGAAAGGACAAGTCGATAGTGCCAAAATTCATATACAAAACTTACCAAAAGGAACAAAAGTCAGTTCCCCTGAAGAAGCACATCAAGGACAAACAAACTACACTTTAGAAAATAGTGAAGTGGAAATAGTAGGTTTCTTTTCAACAGAACATAAAGGTGTTTTTACACATCACGATTCCAATGTACATATGCATCTAATTACAACGGACAGAAAAAAAATGGGTCATTTGGATAAAGTGCTTTTTGGAAACGGAAATATAAAATTGTACTTACCGAAAAAATGAAGACGAGTAGGTAAAGGGGAATCTCACCCCTAAACCTCTCACAGAACCGTACGTGATAGTCTCCCATCATACGGCTCTTCATACGCACAATTTTCATTGCTTGGTAGTACACAAGCTCTTCCTTATCAAAATGATAAGTTGGCAAAATCGCCTACCATAAGCGTATGCTAACCCCTTCGCTACGTCTAAGTCTCCAAAGACATCTCTTAGATACTATTTGCTACTACGAGTTAGTCCGCCACTCCTTTTGTGTATTGATACTCTTTGGCTTGCCCTTCGGGATTATGCCGTTCTCTCTTAACACCACAAAAGAAGTTTCTCCTGTTCCTGAACATCATCATGGGTATAAAGAACTTCTAGAGATTTTCCTGTAGTTCCTCCTGTTTTAGATACAATTCCCTCACTTTTTTGAATTGTATAAATACCAGAATAATTACTCCGTAATGTTTCTTTATTAATTATGGGAAGTTTAGCAATATTGGCGATATCATCTGAAGCAGCAATATCTCCTAATATCTTGCTATAGTATTCAGAATATTTTTTTGCATATTTAACAAATTCAGTATATCTATTTGCTTGTATGCTATTAAGTTGATCAACAGATAGGTTTCTGTTTGTTAAATAGTAGTTTACAAAATGTTTGTATTTACCAGAATATCTTTTTCTGTATGCCAAAACATTATATAAAGATACAATCCAATTTTGTATAAAATGAGGGGACTTTGCATAGATCTTTTCCTGTAAATTTTCCATGTTATTTATGTGTTTGTTTCAGGTAAAAATCTTGAAATATTTCAGTATTCTTTTGGATGTCGTATCCTTTGTTTTTTACCATATCAAAGTTATCAGCCTTCTCTTCTGACGCCTTTTCTAAAATTTTATCTGCCCAGACTTCTGGTGAGATCGTGATAGGTAAGAATTCTATATCTTCGGTTAGATGTACTTCTCTTGTAATTCGATCAGAAGCAAAAACTTTGAGTCCTGCAGCCTGAGCTTCTATCAAAGCAACGGGAAGGCCTTCATAAAAAGAAGGGAAAACAACAATCTTTAACTTATGTAAACTATGTATCTTAACGAACAGCATAAAGAGGACAGGAGCTTTACTTACGGCTCAATTACGGAACAGGAGAAGCTAATTAGTAGTGCAAAAATACCACAACCCCGAAGGGCAAGGTAGAAAGTAGCAATACTATTAATTAGTGGCGGATTAGTTCGTAGTAGTGATGATATTTCTGTAATGGAAAAGGAGCGAAGGGACTGACTTAACAGTTTTAAATTGTATTACAACTAAATTTAATTTAGGATGATTTTCAAAGAGAAACAAAAGTCGCAATCGATATCGAAGCGACAAGTATGGGAAGCCTTTAAAAAGGTAAGAAGTAACAAAGGAGCATCAGGAGTTGATAAAGTATCAATTCAGGAAGTTTCCGCACGCCCTATGAAGTATTTGTATCCGATATGGAATAGGTTAGCAAGTGGCAATTATTTTCCTGCACCTGTTCGTGAGGTAGCAATACCCAAAGCAGATGGACGTATTAGGTAGTGAAATCTTGGATTCCCGAAAACCTAAATGGAGTGAGTATAGGAGAA
>CAZEGV010000127.1:0-2585 GCA_964511645.1 uncultured Cytophagales bacterium | reverse complement strand
GCAGAGGTTAGTTCAAATATGGCTAGAATTGATGGAATTAGATTTGGATTTAATGAAGCAGAGCAAGAAAATTCAGAGAGTAAAGATTTGTTGGATGTTTATAAAAAATCTCGGTCATTGGGATTAGGAGAAGAGGTTCAGAGAAGAATTATTTTAGGAACCTATGTTTTGTCGGCTGGGTATTATGATGCTTATTATAAAAAGGCTCAGGCAGTGAGGGAAGTGATAAAGGGTGATTTAAAAAAGGCTTTTGAAAAAGTTGATTGTATTATTTCACCGACTTCGCCAACACCGGCATTTAAATTGGGAGATAAATCTGATGATCCTTTGGCGATGTATTTGGCGGATATGTATACTGTGGCTGCTAATGTAGCGCAAATCCCAGCGGTGGCTATTCCAGCGGGAAAAGTAGAACGAGAAGGAAAGCAATTACCAGTTGGTATGCAGTTGCTAGGTGATTGGTGGGATGATTGGAAATTGTTGGGGATTGCGAAACAGATGGAAATTTAATCTACCGCGAATTTACAAATCTACTACAAATCTACAAATAAGTACAGTTGAAAATAAAAATCACTTGTTGAGAAACAGGTGATTTTTTAATGCTCACACGCTACGATTGCGGTGTGTGAGTATAAGTAGTTGTGATGGGGGGGGGGTGATTTTTTAGGATTTAATCAATAGAATCTCCTGTGCCCTCAGGTTAAGGTAGTTTATTTGTTTAAAAAGAGGTGTTGAGTAATATTTTTTTGTGATAGTTTGCTCACGGTCGTAGTTAAAGTGTCGCAAAGAAAATGGGGGGGTGTGAAAAGAAAAAAGGCCTCACAACGGTGATAAGCTGTAAGCCCTTAATCTATAAAACCTCCTTTGCGTAGTTTTTTTTCTAGCATTTTAAGTTGGCCTTGTATGCTAGTATCATGTAGTAATAATGATGAAATAGCTTTGATGGAATGGAAGACAGTTGCATGGTCACGGTTAAAGCAAGAACCGATATCCGATAATGATTCATCGGTATACTTTCTTGCTATGTACATAGCCATTTGTCTTGGGAATGTTACGCGTTTTTTCCGACTGCGAGACCTCAGGTCTTTTTCTGAAACACTAAACTCTACGGCAATAATATGCCGTAACATTGTAGTGTTAAATTGTGGGGTAATACTTGCTATGGCCTCGAGTTTTTCTAGGACTATGTCTTCGCTAGCAACTTTAAATCCCTGCCTTGTGGTATTATAACATATGCTAGTAATAAGTCTTTCTAGTTTCCTAACATCCCTAAAAGTATGTTGGGCTATGAGAATAACCAGCCCTTCAGGAATCGTTACTCCTTTGAGAGTACTTAGTTGCTTAATAATACCAATTCTAGTTTCATGGGTTGGGTAATTTATAGAAGTAACCAGTCCAGAACCTAATAAAGAAAGTAACTGAGAATCGAAAGTACTTTGCTCTAATTCTTTTAATGAGACTGTTGATGTAGTAATAAGACTTTTTCCGGTTTTAGTGAAATGATCTACAATCTCTGAAAATTCCGTGAGAGTTTTTAGTTTAGTTTTTAATGTGGGAATGTTTTCAACGATAAGCACATCGTAAAGATCACGGTATTTCTTTTTGAAATGATCTATAGTATTATCTTTTAATGCATCAATCATTTCTTCGCTAAATCTATTTGCAGTAATATATTTAACGCGTTGTTTCCGCACGCTTTGTGCTGCATGCCCTAATGCTTGCACTAAATGAGACTTACCTAATCCAGTAGTAGCATCAATAAAAAGTATGTTTTCGCCCAACGTTCCATTGGCGCTATCAGAACATGCAGAATGAGCCTCTTCATTGCAAAGACCTCTTACAAAACGATCAAAAGTCCAGTCAGGCCGAAAAAATTGAGCTTTGTTCTTGGGTCTCATCCCTGGTAAGCGAATGGGCATGGGCTTTTTGTCTGGAGCCGAAGACCCTTCAATGACTTGGCCGTCTATTAGAATAATTTCTGCATCAGCAAATACTTTCTGCGCTTCGGCAGTAACTATGCCTAAAAAATGATCTTTAACATATGTTTTAAAAAAGCGGTCTGAGGCTGTCAATGTTAGGGTGGTGTCTTGTAAGTTCCAGTCCAGAGGTTTAATCCAAAGATTAAATACACTCTTTGATAAAACAGTTTGTAGTTTCGCTTTAATTTCTGCTATGACTCTCGAGGAGTCGTTTTGAGATTTACTCATTTTTGCTCCTCCTTGGAGTTTTATTTTTTGAATTTTTGTAATGAGGCAAGGTTTTGCCTATTTGTTAAAGAACTGTTCAATTAGTGAACAGTTTTTTATAATAACACTGTATTTCGAGTTATGTCAAGGAAAAAATTGAGGAAGTTTGTTTTTGGGGTGGTTTTGTGGTAGAGTTTAGGTGATGTGAAGTAGTGATTTTTATTGTTCGCGCTCTTTGAGGTCCCACCTCTTCCGTCGTTTCACTCCTCCTCGAGGAACGACCTCTCCCCGTGCTTAGTGCTTAAAGAAATAAAACTATAATTATAAATAAGAAAATAAAATTCAATGAAAAAAGTAATTTTAAGTTTGGCGATAATAACTTTAGTAGGGTGTGGGGTT
>CAZEGV010000126.1:0-2632 GCA_964511645.1 uncultured Cytophagales bacterium | reverse complement strand
GCTACCTTTGACATAATGGCCAAAGAACGTCCCTCAAGATCTTCAAAAAATGCCAAGGTGCCAAAAGTATAAAGATGAGTCAGACCCAAAATATCTTTATACCAGCGTTCTGATTCAACTACATTTTTAACACTTCTTGATACTTGTCCAAGACCTATTATATTAAATTCTTGATTCATAGAAGTTTCCTTTGAAGTTTAATTTGAGGTTTGCATTAAGTTTAATTTACTATCAACTGGTGAACCCACCCAATTGTTTAAAGCTTTACGATTTTTGAGTTCCAGTTTAGCAATAGCATTGGCTACATGATACTTTACACCGTCTAAACTAATTTTTTCTAGAGCCGCAATTTGTTGATTAGATAAACCATGTCTAACCGCATCGGCTGTACGCCATTCTGCAGGCGTGAGTTTATCTTTATAGGGAGGTCGACCGCGTGGGTTTGTCATATATTAAGTTTAAATGGAAAAAGAGGTGATTACCCTACTCTTTTGAAAAATGGCTTAATCAGATAAGCTAGAGCATTTATATTTTTTATAAAGATGTGAATAAACAGACCTTGATATATCGATTCAAAATACACTCGCCTCAATAAAACATATTATGTCAGATTAATGTTATTCATTTAGCAGTGCATTCTTCAGGGTTGTCTTCACATAATTTCAAGCGATTCTGTTGGTAAATAGTGTCAGCTTGTGTTTTGGCTTTTTCCACATCGCTATCACCCTTGAGTTTTTCCAATATTTTTCCAACTCCATCCGAACCAGGTGTTGTGTTGTAGGTGATTGTTTTTACTGACCCGTCACCATTAAATTCAATTTTTGCATCATTAGTACCAAACAATGTACCAGTCGGTAAAGGTAGAGTATATAACTGGCCATATTGAGGTAGTCCGAATTCTTGAGTTTTGGTTATGTTTTCTACAGTAACAGCAAATGAATAGGGTTTTGGTTGTCTAACGGCTATTTCAGCATGATTAGCCAAACAGTTACTGTCGTATTTACCGCCTTTATTTTTGCATTCAGATTTATATACATGCATGGGAGTCGGCTGTGATTTACCTTTAATCGTAATAAATGGTTCATCGGTCAATGCTTTGATTTCATTGTAAGTGAACAATGATGATGTAACTAATGACTGAAACCCGTTTGATGCCACGCCAAGTTTAATTATGGGCTTAGAATCACTGTAATCATATTTATGTAAAACCGTAATTTGTTTCAACTTACCTTTAATTTTTTTATAAACAGTATCGCAGGCAAGAAATTCTTGTGTGGCCTTGTTAGTTAACGGAGAACTAAAACCTTTCAGGAAGCTTAGAGCTTCGTTCACTAGGCTTATTACTGCTTCACCTTTTCCTGTAACTTTCGTATCAATACTGTTTATTGTTCCACCTTCGTTATAATTAAGTGTAAAATCGGAATCTGTAAACCAAGAACCAAGTTTTGATGGGTTAATGTAATATGTGTGTGAACTATCGGCCTCGTACTTAGAACTGAATTCAACCGTACTAACCCGATCAAAAGAATACATGGTAGGTTTTTTGAGGTTATCAGGCTTGCAAGTAATCACTTGTTTTACAGTAGTAGTAATCGTAGTTTTAGGTAGGTTGTAACCAAGATTAACATCAGGGGCTGTTGCACAACCACTCAGAATAACAACTATTATAGAAAAATCAATAATTCGCATAGTAACTCTAATCCTTTTTAGTTTTGTTTATTTACAAGCTCAAACCATAATAAACTTCATACCGTCATCTTGTATTTATATTTGATTTTCATCTCTAACCCCAACAATATGGTTTGATAATTTATCATTAAGAGAGTAAATATAAAAATCTATATAACCCTTATACAGCTCCTCATAACAATAGGCAAATTTCACTACAAAGTTATAAAAGGAAAACTTGCGCCTAGCCCTATTTCTTTTTTCGAACTTTAACCCTTGCTTGATTGTTGATTAAAGCTCGCCACAAACAGCATTGCTAGTACGGTAATCTACTTTTACCCTTCGTTATTTTGTTTCACTTTTATTATTTACAACTATTACTACTAAAGCAGTTCAACTTTTTCAGGAAACCCTCAGTTAAAAATTTAGGCACTATTTCAACGCCATCCCCTTTTTTACCGTAATATTTTATTTGCCAATTTTTTTTCGCCATCTTAATAAGATCGCTTTTACTAAGTGATATAGCAAAATGCTCTGTTACAGTACCGCTACCAACACTTCTGTCTATTTCGTGAAAATCTAATTCAACACCGTCTTCTGACGTCGCTGAATGTATAAATCTCCAACTAGTAAATGCTACAATTGTGTAAAGCTGTATATATTGTAATTCATTTTTTTCGTATAGAGCACGGTAAAATATTCGAGCCGGAAAATTCGCTACCATCGTGCCACCGGTTCCTGAGTATATTTCAGATTCAAGCCATTTCTGATCTTTGAATTTATCTTCTGTGACTTTGACTCCCAAATAAACTTCGTTTGATGTTTTGGGTGTTGAGGCAATACAACTTGTTAAAAATATTAGTGCCAAACTTAAATAAATGCTTTTCATTTTCTCTCCTTGGTTTTAATTTAATAGAGAGCTTTGCACGAAAGCACAAGCTTAGACGATAAATGATATAATACC
>CAZEGV010000125.1:0-2647 GCA_964511645.1 uncultured Cytophagales bacterium | reverse complement strand
AAGAGTTAAAGAACTTAGAATTATTTTTAACTCCATTGCTGACTTTACTCAAAAAATTCGTTGTGAGGGATAATGTTTCGTGGGGATCGCTCAGATTTTACAGTCAAATTTCTCAAGATAGCCTATGCTTTAAGTACAATTAATGTTGTGTTATAGGGTTGAAAATGGTAGAAAAGAGCAGGAAAATAACTTATTATGCATCCCGCTCTGTAAAAGTGCCAAGCTTAAGCAGTATATTGTTTTATGTAAGACATTGAAAAGGTTGAATTAATATGAAAAAAGAGACAGCAAAAATGACACTATGGACAAGTCGTAATACAGACCGAAAAGGAATGGCTACATTGGAAGTAGTTGCTGACGCTAAAGTTCAGAAGCAAATTCAAGCTGCTTTTTCTAAGAAAGTTGATGATGATCGTATCAAAATGTATTCTCCTTGTGCTGACGAAACTAGTTTAGCTAGGATTTTCGGTTAATTATTGTTTCCTCTCAACAATAATGTATTTTTTTGGAAGCCCTAAATTAGTTTTTACTCCGAAAAAAGAGTTTAATAAAATAATAATCCTAGAGAGAAAACTTGAACCAGCCACAACCACTTATCATTTCTGAATACGCTGACGTTTCGAATCCAGTTATATCCTTAAAAAATCAATTAGGATCACCTCAATCCATTTATTTGGATGAATATCTTATAGGTCTTGGTGCGAAAACAATAATTGTCGAGCAAAACTATTTTGACAGAGACTATTTGGATGAATTCTCAGCTTTTTATTGTTTAAGTGCCAAAGGATATCCAAATACATGCAAAAGAGTTCACTTTTTTTCCTCAGAAAATGTTTCTAGAGAGTTGTTTAACAAAGCTATTGGAGGAGATAGTAGCTCATATGAAGAATTAAATTCATCGTATCTAGGTTTCACGGTGATTAGGCCAATAGAAACAGCTCCTTTTGGTAGAACTGTGTTTAAATGGTATGACGATCGAAACCCTGAAACGCCAAGAGTCACTCATCCTTCAAGAAATTATATCTCAAATGTTGCTGGAATTGAGTTAGTCGTAAATGGTTTGGCCTGGCAACAGCAAGATCAAGGAGTAGCCGCTTGCGCTACTATAGGAATATGGAGCATGTTGCATTCTTCAGCTTTTGATACGCGTCATGCAATTCCAACTACATCAATGATTACTGAGGCTGCAAATAATACTGTCCCTGCGGGCAATAGAATCTATCCCTCATATTCTTTGAGTTATATTCAAATCCAAGAAGCGATTAACCAACTCGGTTTTTCTCCTGCGGTCAGTGGTGGCAATTTACCGGGTCAATTTTTTTCCAAAGATCGATTTGCGAATACCTGTGCTGCCTATATTAGGTCAGGATATCCCTTGCTTATTGGAGGAATGCACGATGATAGTAGTCTCGTTGGGCACGCAATTTGTGCCGTGGGTTTCAGAGAGGCCGCGCCGATCAAAGATATAGCTGATGACAAGGTTTATTTACAGGATGCACATACTGATTATATCTATATTCATGATGATAATATTGGTCCAAACGTTCGGTTTAAGATAGCAGAAGAAAATTATGTGATGCCTGATGGAAAGCAGAAAAATCGTTGTGTACTAGTTTCGGAAACACCTGATTACTTGGCTCAGGATGATAAACCGAACCGGGCAATCACCCGATTTATTCCTAGTATGATCATAACTGCAGTTCATAAAGATCTAAGAGTTTCATCTGACATCTTTTTCCAAACAGGGATTGAGTTAACTAGCCAAATTAATAGTGCTCTCAATTCATTGCTAGAAGCGACCCAACAAGAAAAACAATCGTTGGTATGCAGCACTCGTTTTATTATGTTAAAAGACTATTTAAGATCTGAACTTGGCCGCCAATTGGATCAACAACCAAAGTTGTTAGCGTCTGCTAGACTCCAATTACAGGAAAAAATCCCTCCAATGAGTTTGCACCTCGCAATATTACGAATCGCCTTACCTAATGCATCAGTGTTAGTAGACATCATATTTGATACGACGGATACAGATAGAAATCGTTCGGTCTTCTGCCATGTAGTTTTTGATCAAAGCTTTAAAATTTTACTGGATGCTTTGGATAAAAATATAGTTTTAAAGTTGATGGGTTTAAATGTCCAGGCCTTTTAGTAATTCTAAGCATCCCTCAATCTAGCATCTAACAGCTCAGATAAGTATTCTTGTTTATGCCCCGATCTCATTAAGCACGCGTAATATGTTCAGTACAACTCTAGTATAAAATCTAGGTTTGGCTTGCTGTATTGGAAATCCAATTTAGCGATTGAGCTTTCCATATATAAACATAATTTAGCCATATGTCTTTCTTCATAGTGATTCAAAAAAATAAAAAGAGTTGCCCTTAATTACAGGCTCACCCAGCCCTGTCAGGCGTGTGAAAATTGATAAATCTTATGGCGGTAAACGTCTTTTGGACATTCCTATCGTTCTCGACAAGGTCATCCAACAAGCCATTACCCAACTACTATCTCCAATATTTGAACCGACCTTTTCAGACAATAGTTTTGGTTTTAGATTTAAACGAAATGTTCAGCAAGCGGTCAAACAAGTGCATCGTGCGTATTACCGCGAACGTGAACACCTAATGGCGGCCATCGTGAACACCTGACC
>CAZEGV010000124.1:0-2673 GCA_964511645.1 uncultured Cytophagales bacterium | reverse complement strand
CTTTAAGAAGTTCGAGGTAATACAAATAATCGTCTTCTTTAAAGAAAACGTCCTGCCGGCGGTTACCTCTTTGGGTGATATGATGAGGATATCCCGGTAATATAACTCTTGCTAATCTTGCCATGCGCTTAGTGTAACATAATTAAGTATTGTGTCCCCTGAATTAATGTAGCCATCAAATCTGCTGGATATTCCATCACTAGAAACCGTTCAATCAAAGAAACTATATCTGGTGGCGTATGTGCTATGGAAAGACCTATGTTCAGAAACATGGTAGATAATAAACTAGAGTCTGGTGATAGCCTGATTGTACTTAAACTAGATAGATTAGGAAGGAACAATATAGATGTTCAGCAAACTATCACTATGCTTACTGAGAGAGGAATTAAGGTTGTCTGTCTTGATCTACCAGTTAAAGATCTATCCTCACCAGAGGGTAAACTAATGCTCCAAATGATTGCTTCTTTTGCTGAATTTGAGAAGAGTCGATTACGTGAGAGAACTATGGATGGATTAGCTCGAGCCAAAGCTAACGGTGTGAAATTAGGTAGGCCTATAGCTACCTCTACAACTAAGAGTGTTATTGCCAAGAAAGAAATGCGCTTCACTCAAAATCAAACAGCTGAACTACTCAGTATCTCTCTGAGAACAGTTAAACGTCATTGGAATAAGTAATTGGCTGGTATTGCTGTTGCCAATGCTAAAGCTGTACATAGCGACTCTCTTCTGTATACATTTTTCAACATATGCTGTCTATTTAAAGTAAAATGAATTCAGACAGACCTTGGAGTACACCGTTAAACCTTATTGTCCTAGGCGTAATGCATTGAAAATCTGTAATATTCCTCTTAATATCCATATTCTTTTCTTTAAAATAATATATACTTGTAAAATATGACTGACTTTAAACCTATACGAACACCTAATGCTGTAGATCAAGTTGTCTTCGTTATTAAAATATCTCAAAATATCAGTGATAATCATCCTGATACTCTAAAATCTTTACAACAGACGTTGAAAGAGAAATTTGTGGTGTCCAATGACATAACAATGAATAAGCTAGAAGTCACTCCAGAAGGAATGAAAAACCAACTAAATATATTTGGCGGTGTTGAATTAAGATCTGAAATCCTCAATCAAGAGCACAAGTTAGTGGGGAAAAGGGCTAATTGGCAGTTACGTATATCTGGTGATACGATTCAAATTAATTGTTTTAATTATACGACATGGACAAAAGTGAGTTCGTATGTAAATACGTTGTATTCTGATATTTTTCAATGTTTAGCTTTAAGTAATGAAGCGCTAATAACAGAAGTGGTATTACAATATAACGATACTTTTATCTCAGAAGAAGAAGCTGAAAGTTTCAATGTCGCTAATTTATTTAGTAAGTCAAAATTTATGACTGAGAATGTTATTGAGCAAAACTCAATCTGGCACCTTAACTCTGGTTGGTTTAGTAAAATAGAAAATGAAAATAGTGTGCTTAATGTACTTAATATATCTACACATACCATAAGTGGAGAAAAAGTGAGGTACATGGCTAAGATAGAGCACTTACAGAAATTTGATGTGAAAACGAAGATACCTATATCAGATAAAACAGGTTTCATATCAAAAATGTTCATTAGTCTCCACACAGAAAATAAAGCACTTGTTAGTTCTCTTTTAACGGAAGAAATTAAAGAGCAAATTGGATTATGAGCACTGCAACTTTGATCAATAGCTTCGCAACTAATTTTCAAGATAGCGAGGTTGATACAAATAGTTCAACAGATAAACCTATCCTCGATAAAGTATCTGCTTTTGTTGGATGCATAGCTATGGCAACAGCTACTTTAGTTATGGGGACAACTACTGAACTGCCTACGTATACAAAAGAAATAGAGGCTTCTCATTTTGCTGTTGCATTTGACTCGATTTTTAGACTTGTTGAACAATCTTCATCAAGAGATTTACTTCCTCATGGGTATGAAATTCAAAACGAAGCTAATGTTTTGAGTTATTTAGAACGGCACGTTCATCTAAAACAATTTCTTGAAGATAGTTTAGAAACTTTAAAAGCAATTACAGAAACAACAAGAATTGGTATAGATTACGAAGGTATGAAAGAAGAAGGTTGGGAGAGCCTCTATATAATTGCCCATCTTTCAGGATACGATGATGAATATGCATCTAATCTTGAAGATAAAATTTATGATGAGTGGTTAGATAATATTCCAGATAACATTAAACAACAGATTACAGTTTCATTTGACTGGACATGAGTTTTTCAGGAAAAGATATCTTACCTCTCATACAAGTTCTTATCGAAAACTCGAATACCTACACTTCTGATGAACAAAAACCACTAAAACAAGCGACATTTAGAGCCATTCTTAGTAGATCATATTATAGTGCTTTTTTGGCAGTGCGTTCTCATGTTGGATTAGATAATGATCAGAGTGGAAGTGTGCATGCCAATGTCGGCGATGCTCTGCACAAAATTAAGCCTTCATTAGCGAACAGCCTAAGTAGCTTAAAAAGGTACAGGACTCAAGCAGATTACAACATGGCTACCACCTTTAACTTACAAAGTGCGAGAGACTCCCTTAGACAATCAAAAAAAGTTATAGATGGATTAAACTCAAATTAAATTAGTCTTTTCATGACTCCATTGACAGCCTCAATATA
>CAZEGV010000123.1:0-2689 GCA_964511645.1 uncultured Cytophagales bacterium | reverse complement strand
AACCATATCGGTTATAAAACCATAGAAGATTATGGCAATGGTCAATATTTCTGTTTCGATGATTTAGGCATAGAGCCTATAGGTCGACATTATGGAAAGGATTGCAATGTTATGGGTGAAATTCTACTTTCTCGTTATGAAATCTTCTTACAAAACAAAATTAAAACACATGCTACTACAAATCTCAATGCACAGGAATTGGAAGACAGATATGGCAATCGTGTACGTTCAAGAATGCGTCAATTATTCAACTTAATTGCTTTTGATAAAGAAAGTATTGATAAACGAAATTAAAATAATGTGTATTATAATAAACAATTAAGTTGTTTTTAGTATATTTGTGTATTATAATAAACAATGATATGATTGACGCTGTAACAATTAAAGATGTAAAATTGCAACTAGGAGAGCTTTGTAAGCAGAAAAGACAAATTTACGAAATGTCTCAAGAAAATCTTGCAGAAGCGTTGGATTTATCACGATATACCATTCAAAAATTCGAGAATGGTAAAAATGCAACTCTTGATACAGTATTAAAAATTGCAAATCACTTCGATTTATTGCCTAATCTGTACCAAGCCTTAAAAAGAATAGAAAATGCAAACGATATAAACTCACTATATTAAGATGGCTAAAAATAATATCATAGAAGTCATATTGTTTGGTATAGAAATTGGGAAAATAGGATATGATATGGATAAGCGTGCTTCATATTTCCAGTATAATCCAGAGTTTTTAGACTCTAATCAATACACAAATATATTTCCTTACATTTTTAAAAGAGTAAAACCCATTCAAGTATTTACACAATTTGAAGGAGAAACGTTTAGAGGTTTACCTCCCATGATTGCAGATTCCTTACCAGATATGTTTGGTAATATCATTTTTAAAGAATGGTTTGAAGCAAAAAATAAAGAGTTTAAAAAAATCACACCATTAGAGCAGCTTACTTATGTGTCTAATCGTGGTATGGGAGCACTAGAATACCATCCTTCTGCCGAAATACCGAAATCAACAACTATAAATATTGATGAAATCGTTGAGATATTAAGTAAAGTATTAGACCTTAAAAATGAAACCTCTCAAGAAGCTTTAAACGAGATAGCCTTATTGAACATTTTTAAGATAGGAACGTCTGCAGGTGGTGCAAGACCTAAAATTTTAATTTCAGAACACAAAGAAACTGGTAAGATTATTCCAGGAGATCTAGAATATAGTGAAGCCTATAATCATTACTTGGTTAAATTATGTATGAATGAGGAATGGGGATATAATAAAGAAAAAGTAGAATATGCATATTATCTATTAGCACAAGAAGTCGGAATCCAAATGATGCCTTCAAAATTAATAGAGAACAAGCATTTTGCAACATTGCGTTACGACAGACAAAATGGAGAAAAGCAGCATGTTATAACTGCTTCTGGACTAACAGGATGGGATTTTAAGAAACCAGATAATGCTAATTATGAAAATGTATTCAAATTGGCATTAGATTTAAAAGTGCCTCATAAAGATATTCAGGAACTTTTCAAAAGAATGGTATTCAATATTGTATTTGCTAATATAGATGACCATTTAAAGAATCATAGTTTCATATACAACAAAGATTCTAATTCATGGAACTTGACACCTGCTTATGATTTAACATATCCATTAAATATTAATTTCAACTATAGTAATATCTCAAGAGCCTTGGCTATTAATGGCAAGCGTAGTAATATAAATATTGAAGATATTTTAACAATAGCAGAAGCCTTTGCTATTAAAAACCCTAAAGGAATTATTAAAGAGGTTCAAGAGGCAATATTAAAGTGGAAACCTATTACAAAAGGTTTAGAAATACCAGTAAAAATAAGTAACGATATCAATAAAGAATTTATTAAGCTTATATAAAATCACATAATATGGCACGTTTAAAACCAAAAGAATCAGTAATAAAAAGATTATTTGCTTTATCAGGTAACCAATGTGCATATCCTGAATGTGAAGAACATATTGTAGATGAATTAGGTACGGTAATTGGCGAGATTTGTCATATTGAAGCAGCAGAAATTGGTGGAGAAAGATATAATGATGATTCAAATGATGAGCACAGAAGAAGTTTTGAAAATTTAATCCTAATGTGTAGTAATCATCATAAGAAAACTAATAATATTCAAGCATACAAAACACCTAGTTTAATTCAATATAAATCTGAACATGAAAAGCGTTTTATTAATAATGCATATCAGGTTTCAGATCGGGCTGTGAATGAAGCAATTCAAAATTTCATGGAACAGAATAACGATAATACAGGATCTGGTAACCAATTTAATAATCAGGCGAATAAACAAAAAATTAAAAATCAAATTGGAGTTCAAAATGTGTATAATAATGGAGATAAGGTTAAATCTCCAAAAATTGAAGGGTCTCGGTCTGTAAATCAGAAGTTTAAATCAATAATTAATAAATTTAAACAAGACGCTACGGCTCCTACTACTTGATGTTATCGATTTTAGAAATGAATTAAAAGAAAGGTATCCTAGAGCTGTTGAATCAATACCTACAAAGCAACTTCGTTTCAGAAAAAATAATGGAAGAATTATTGCCGATATTGAGAGTTATGAAAAAGAAAATAATATCATATTAAATGAAGAAGATGATATTACTCAAGAAAAACTACGAGAATTTTTACTCAATAATGATAAAG
>CAZEGV010000122.1:0-2864 GCA_964511645.1 uncultured Cytophagales bacterium | reverse complement strand
AAGGTGGCATAATTTTTTAACTTTAGGCGACAACTAGCTTGAAATCTACCGATACACTCCATCTAAAATCACTTAACAGTCTATAGCTATAGTTAAGGAATATGTCTGATACTGGTTTTTTTATACTCCTTCTTGACATAAGCTCTAATTTGAACAACTTATGCTCTAAGCTAAAATCTTTTGAATCGGCAGCAAATACTCTCAACCTCATAAGTTTCTCAGGTGTCTCAACATCATTTTTGTTTAGTGTTACAGGCAAAATCATATTTGTTATAGATATATGATGAGAGGTTTTAGTTAAGGTGAAGTCAGGTATACCATATAAGAATTGTGAATCACTTAAATCTAAAGCGTGGTCGAATTTTGAGTATTTAAAGGTGGTCGGCCCTCTAAATATTACATCATCAAGTTGAAATAGATTTTTTGCCTCTATACTTAAAAATGAGGCATGTTTAAAAAATATAGCTTTATTAAAGCTAGGTGGAACATGAAAAATACCCCAGTTAAACGAAATGCTTTTCAAAAAACGAACCTCTTCAAATCCAATTATCTTGAAAAACTCAGCATTGTTAAAGCTTGCATCATTATAGAACTTTGAACGATGAAAAGAAGCCTTTGTTATTTTTGAATCATCAAAATCGCTTATAGCTTTAAAATATGTTTGAAAAAAAGTTACTTCACGAAGAAATCTAGCTCTCCTAAAGTCCGCATTTCCAATAAAAACCGTATTCGCAAAATATGAATTAGCTTGAAACTCCGTTTCTACAAATGAACCTCGCCCACGGAACTTAGAAGAGTCGGAATATACATCATTTTCAAAAACAGCATAATGAAAATCAACGTTGCCAGGAAAAATAAAACGATCAAACCTTGTTTCTTCCGACCATCCTGAGGAATGATCACTAAATTTAACGTCTTTAAAACTTACGGAAGCTCCATCATTGTCTTTAGCCCACAAATTCCACTTAGTTCTCCCTTGTTTCCAAAGTTCAAGTGATTGCTCAGTATTTAAATTTACAATTCTATTATTCACATATATCCCTATAGATTTACATTGTCAATTTCGCGATTGTAAAGAATCAAATTTAATCACACCCGAGTAGACTTGTACTATTATCGTTATTGGTAAGTTTTGGAAATTTAAATTCTACAAATCCAAAAAATTTAGAAACTGTTTTTTGTTTATCACAATAATCATCCCCCCCTACCCGCCGACTGGTTCATAACAAATGATGCCAACGGCGCTTGATGTCCTCTATCTGCTTTTAGATTGCTTGAATTAGCTCCTATTATAGTCTTTGGTTTCTAAAGTTACATCATCAGATAATAAAGGGTATGATTTCCATGTTGCGGCAGGAGTGTATCCAAAATTTAAAACATCAACCTCATAAGCTACCCAATCAGCAAACTTGGTTGTTGGATTATTTGAGAGGGCATAAACGTGAGTAAATATTAAATCGTTAGATGGCGGGTTTTCTGGACACCCTAATGGACAATGAACGGATAATATATCAGCGGTGGCTGTGTTGACTACAAACAAGAATAATACAAAGAAAGTTTTCATTTATAACTCCATTTAAGTGCTGACTAGTTAGTAAGCTAGGGAGTATGAAGTCCTCTTATTGTGGTTACTTAATCTTCTGTGCTCTGTTCAACAGGTATGAACTGAAATCTCCCATCCTTCCAGACCTTTTCAATAACAGGTTTGACTTCTGATTTGGCTTCTTCTTCCGATTGTTCTGTCAATTCACTTCGACAATGCTTACAAATCTTTGCTTCAACCTTTACTAACTCAGCACAAGCTGGACATTTTCTAACTTCACCTTTTGTTATAGCACTTTGTTCAATAGCAGCATTATCAGAAGATACTAGCCACGCAATAATGAACCCAATCAATGGAGAAGTGATAATTGATAGGAAACCAAATCCTATACCGGATCGACCTTTTTTATCGGCATAAACACCAACTACAACTGAGAGTAAAGCCCATAAAATAATAATACCTAACATTGCCTAAAGTCCTTTTACTTGATTTCTTTCATATATATATTCTTAGATTTAGCGAGTGTACCATCTTAAGTACCTACTTATGAGTGCTGAATAAGCAAAGGCTGCAATTAGAACAGACTTCTATTCATTTTTTATCTGAGCAAGATGATTATAAACACTTACTCACTTTACCTGGTGTTGGACCAATCATCGCATTAATTGTTCTGGCTGAAAGCGGTGATCTTCGACGGTTCAAACATTACCGACAATACATTAATTATTGTGGGTTTAATTTGTCAGGAAAACAAAGTGGGCAAAAATCAGCACAATACAAATTATCAAAACGCGGTAACTCTAGATTACGGTATGCATTTTGGTTGGCGGCTGTTAATGCTATTCGACAAACTGAAAACAGTTTTAGAAATAAATTTGAACGTTACATAAAGAAAGATCCTAATAATCCAGATCTTAAACGCAAAGGCCGGGTTGCTGTTGCCGTAAAATTAGCACGTGTTGCTCACGCTCTTGTCAAAAAAGGCAGTGATTATCGAGGATATTATGAGTTTGGTCATGGGACGTAAATCAGTAGGGCCGTAAAGACGCTAAGCGATCCTGTAGATAATGCTCTACGCCCATGACCTTTTTTATAATGCTGTGTTAAGTTCGTTTGGGCCACAGATGATGGACCCTTGTATACTATGGTAAGCAATCTTCTTTTAATGAGTCAACGGTGATGCTTTTTCTACTATTTAACATTCCTAATGATATTGGAATGAGAGTTAACTATTGTTCAAAAGTAATTGACTTAGCAGGTAGTTCGTTATCAGAATGAAAGCCTTTGATTACAAAGGGAAATTCCTTAAACATGAGTTTTA
>CAZEGV010000121.1:0-2875 GCA_964511645.1 uncultured Cytophagales bacterium | reverse complement strand
GTAAATCCTATTTGATTATTCACCACTATATGTAAGGTTCCTCCTACTTTGTACCCATCTAGCTGTGCCATTTGAGCAACTTCATATACTACTCCTTGACCTGCAACTGCAGCATCTCCATGAATAATAATAGGAACTATTTTGTTCGCATCTTTTAAATAGGTGTCAATTTTAGAACGTGTAATCCCTTCAACAACAGGAGCTACAGTTTCTAAGTGAGATGGATTAGGTGATAAAGTCATATGAACCTCATTCCCATTATCCGTTTTTAAATCACAAGAGTAACCCAAGTGATATTTTACATCTCCATCAAAAAGATTATCCTCATACTCTTTACCTTCAAACTCACTAAAAATATTAGAATATGTTTTATTAAATATATTGGCCAACACATTTAACCTTCCTCTGTGTGCCATTCCAACAATAAACTCTTTAATTCCAAGTTCAGAACCTTTTTCAACTACTGCATCCAATGCAGGAATCAACGACTCGTTTCCTTCTAAAGAAAAACGTTTTTGACCAACAAATTTCTTATGTAAAAACTGCTCGAAAACTACTGCCTGGTTTAATTTATGAAGAATATGTTTTTTATCCTCTTTATTAAAAACTGCTCTATTTTTTAACTCTATTTTTTCACGAATCCAAGCTAACTCTTCTGGTTTACGAATGTACATGTATTCGATACCTATAGATTCACAATAAGTGTCTTCTAAATGAGCAATAATATCTTTTAATTTTGCTGAACCAACTCCAACCTCATTACCTGCCTGAAAAACAGTTTCTAAATCACTTTTTTCTAAGCCATAGTTTTCAATATCCAATGTAGGCGAATATTGTCTTCTTGTTCTAACAGGATTTGTTCTAGTAAATAAATGCCCTCTTTTACGATAAGCATTAATCAAATCAATTACCTTAAATTCCTTATCGAAACCTTCAGGGACATCTGTATCGTAATTTTTTCTAGCAAATTCGAAACCTTCAAAAAATTTTCTCCAGCCTTCCCCCACTTCTTCTGGGTTGTTTAGATATTGCTGATAGTAATCTTCTATTACTGCTCCATCAGCGTTACTCAAATAGGAATGTTTGTCCATGCCTTAGTTTTGGTGAAAATATAAGACTACAAAGTAAATAAATATATGGGGACTATCTCTCTCTTCTTGCAATAATTTTTACTTTGTATTTTTCTTAAAAAACGACACTATCAAAACAAATTCCACCCTCCTGTTTTTTAATTACAATGATTAATTCTGTTTTAATACAAAACTAGATAACATTTATTTTTTTACCACAAAAAATATTACGCATTACTACGTATTAGTATAAAAACAAAAAACTGGATGAAATAAACTGAAATTTTCTTGAAACTGTTTATTTTACCTTCTTCTTTTTGAGGAAACTGCTGATGGATGACCATGACGTTTGTTAATCCTGTGCATCTTCTTTTGCCTTCCTGCTGAAGACTTACTATATCCTCCCCCACAACTAAAAAGTCCTATACAAAAAATCAGAACAAGAGCTAAGGCTGTATTTTTTTTAAAGTTAATCATAACCGTAATCTAAAAAATTTTCGACAAATGTACTATTTTGTTCGACTAGTTTAACAGTATAACTACGTATTATTTTATTACCTCTATACAGTTTTGTAATTTCAGTATTAAAAAACCTTAAAAGGCTACTTCTTTATAACAAATTCTACTATACTATTTTGTTCCCTATTTATTTCCGAAATATTAGGAACAACTTGTTGACTATCGCTCATTCCCTTAGTGGAAATATTGTTGGTATTTACTCCTTTTTGAACTAGATATGCTTTTACAACAATTGCTCTATTCTTAGAAATGTTTCCTTCTGTTTTATCTGAACCTAAATCACAAGAATAACCGATTACTTCAACTTTTAAATCAGGGTTTTCTACTATTACTTTCACGATTTTATCCAAAGAAGCTTCAAAAGAGTCGCTAAATTGATTATCGTTTAATGGAAACTTTACTTTTAAATCAAACACATTTCTATCAAAATCTTTAGGTGCTTTTATTTTTTCTTCCGGAACAATAACGGGTTCTGGTATTGGGTCTGGATCTACAATTACTCCTTCCTCTTTCTTGAGTTCTTCTATCTCTTCTATTGCAATTTCTACCACTGGTTCAGGGGCAACTTCTTGCTCAATTTCCTTAGGTTTATCTTTACAAAATTTAATCCCCAGCATAATTTCGTGCGATCCACTTGAAAAAGAGTCAACATCACCAGTTGCAAGCTCATAGGCATAAGCCACAGTAAATAATTCTTTAATATTCATTCCAAGTCGGGCTAATAAATCAGCGTTTGTTCGGTAACCTGCACCAATAAATAACTTTTCGTTATAGGTTATTTGCCCATTAAAATCTACCTGGTTTTGGTTGCCATTAAATGTTTTTATAATATTGAAGGTTGAAAACTAACTTTTTCTGACACCTCAAAATCATACCCAACAGTACTTACAATATGCCGTTTTAAACCAAAACCACCATTGTTAGTTGCTAAATCAAAACTAGCATTGGTTTCTACTATTTGAGGAATAGAAACACCTACTTCTAACTTTTTATAATTGTAATAAATACTAAAATCATTGTTAAAAGCCATACTCGATTGGTTGCCTGAAACAATAATATCATCACTTATATCATCTACAATACCATTAGATAGAGTGGTACTAATTTGGTACATTCTTGCCGAAATACCAAAACGAATATTGTGCTCTAATCCCAATTTTATACGATAAGAAAAAGAGGCTACTCCTGAAAATTTAGAAATAATATTTGTTTTATCATAAATCTATATTTATGCCATCGCTCTTGGAAAAGATGTGAACGGCTTTTTTTAATATATCTCGTTCTAA
>CAZEGV010000120.1:0-2918 GCA_964511645.1 uncultured Cytophagales bacterium | reverse complement strand
GATGGCAGTTTATAACAAAGAGGGTGCGGAGAGCTTTGGACTCAAAGAGCAGCATATCTATGGGGCTGAGCGTTTAGGGATGTACAAACCAGAGAAACTGAGCACTACGATATCGGATACAAGAATAAGCTTGAACCAACATGAGCTAGGCTTACGTAGTTATGAATGTAAAGACCACCTAGGAAATGTCCATTTGGTGCTGAGCGATAGAAAATCCTTCCAAAGCCATGACAATACCCTAGCGGCTTATGAGTATTATCCCTTTGGGATGTTGATGCAGAGTTATACTTCTTCTTTTTATAGATTCGGATTTAATTCTATGGAAAAAGATGATGAGGTGAGTGGTGGTGGGAACCATTATGATTTAGGTTTTAGGAATTACAACCCACGCCTTGGACGAATGTTTAGCATAGATCCAAGAAGTGCTGAATACCCTTGGCAAACTACTTATGCGTACCATAGGAATAGCCCGATAAGTGTAGTAGACCACCTTGGTGGTGGGGATAATAAAAAAGCTGCTGATAAGGAACAAAAAAGAATCGCAAAAGAGCTAAAAAAAGGAAGGGGTAAAGATGATTACTTTAGAAGTAAAAAGTTTAAAAATCAAAATGGTAAATCTTCTAGTGGATCAACCGGCTTAGATGCTCCATCTACTGTAATTGGGGAGTCGAATGGGGTTAATCAAGTGAAAGTAGGTGATTTTAAAGATATAGGGGGAGGAATGGACAAAAAGACACCTGTGGTAAGCGAAGACGCTGCAAATAAACTAGAAATTTTGGCAGGAATAGGGGGAGATACTCGACTATATGATATTACTCCTATCGAGGTGATTACTATGATAAAAATAGATGCAAATGTTAATAAAAGTATTGATGACCCTACTACCCCAAATATAAATTTTTCAGTAGTTTTGATCAAAATAGGTGCTGATGAAAATAACTTACAGAATGGAGATGAGAAAACCATTTTAACTGCGGCAGATATTCATGGGGATTTTACAAAGGATGAGAGTGGTCCAATAATAAAGTTAATAAACAAAAGAATAGACTTGTCTGCATACCCTGATTATGACAGGCTCTCAGTAAGAGTTCACGTAGGGGTTAATGAAGGGGGGATATCTAAAAATGTAAAGGCACGTGTGAATGTCGAGGTTAGGATTTTTGGTGAGTCAACTGGGAACGCTTCCATTCCATTAGTAAAATAAGAATATTTATGATGAAATATATAAAATTATTTATAATAATTGGAGGTTTGTGTGCTTGTCAAAGAAAAACAGTTGTTATTATTCCTGAACAGACCTTAGTTAGCACTCAAATCATAACTTCACCCATATTTTCTGACTATTCTGATTACGAGGAAAGAATAATATCTTGTAATGAAGACACTTCTTTTTTGTACTCAGATACTGTGCCAATGGTTCTTGAATTTAGTGGGGGTACTGAGTTAGTCATTCAAAAAAACACATTTGGGGAAGCAGTAAATCTTTCTATTCAATATTTTAGTTCGTATGAAAATATGGTAGCTAATGGTTTGTATACTATGTCAGATGATGGTTTGTTGTCAACGTATTCAATGTTTAAGATAACGGCTACTGTGGACTCAGGACGGCAAGAAGCTTCTCTTAATAAGCCAATGTTATTGAATTTAGGTGATACACTTTCTAATTATAATGTGTATAGTTTTAAGGATGGCTTATGGGAAAGGTCTGGTATGAAAAATATAAATACAAGAATCTGGTATGCCCATCCTACAGCTAATAGAGGTCGTAGTAGTCTTTCAGAAGAGTTTATATACCGAAAGAATGACTATGAGAAGATAATAGGGAGTTATGGGTGTAGGTTTAATGAAAAAGGTGAAATAGACACTTTTTCTTTGTTGGATGTTGAGGGAGATGATAAAGCATACAAAAAAAAAATATTAGGAAAATTTGTTGATGAAGGCATGTTACAATATAGTCGGACTCAGGCTGGTTATCATCGTATTGTTTCTAGGGCTGTAATTCTACCCCTTATGGTTACGTTTCAATTAATAGAGGAAGAAAGTAATGAGTTTTCCATCACTAAATTGGGCTGGGTAAATATAGATAAGCTCATTACGAAAGAATCTAAAGATTTGGAAGTTAATTTAGTAAATGAAAGTTTTGCGTATAATTATTTATTACTTATCCCAGAGTTGGATGCTATTCAATATGGACTGAGAAGTAATGATCAAAAGCTAGTTAAATTTAAGGATGTGCCCAGTGCTGAAAAGTTATATATATTAATATATTTAGTTAAAGATAATAATGCACTGTCTTATGATATTGTTGAATATAAAGAGGGTGATCATGTTCATTTTAAGAAAGACCTTAAAACTACGACTTATAAGCTATTTGAGCAGGAGCTTAAACAAGCGTTAAGATGAAAAAAACAAACAAGATAATTGACGTAGATTATAGTCAATATGGTATTAGCTCGTAATTCAATTAGTAATATTAAAGATTTTTATAAAGAGAACGGCACAGTAGATAGGTGGTTTGAACATTATAATAAAGAAGGAGATAATTCTTCTTTTGAGAATGTTGATAAAAAACAATTAAGTACAACTACAGGTCTTGGTAATAAGCTGAGCCGAGCACCCTACGTGAAGACAACGAGGCAACCTGTCCTTAGAAGGACACTATCAAAAATGAGTAATAGTGGCTGTTTTTTTTAACAAAAAGAAAATGACCAGTATTAAAAATTAAAATAATATTGTATCTTTAGACTTCAATGGTTTGTACAAATTCGATATTAGATAGCAGAATAAGCTTGAACCAACATGAGTTAGGACAAAGAAGTTATGAGTGTAAAGACCATTTGGGCAATGTACACCTAGTACTGAGCGGAGCACCCTACGTGAAGACAACGAGGCAATATGTCCTTAGAAGGACACTATCA
>CAZEGV010000119.1:0-2972 GCA_964511645.1 uncultured Cytophagales bacterium | reverse complement strand
TTATTTTAAGCTAAATATAGAAAAACCCTAAACAGTACAAAATGAAAAACCCATCGAATTATGGATGGGTTTAAAATAATATTTGCATTGATGTCTATCCCATCATTTTAGTACTGCTGGTAAAAGATATTTCTGTATTATTCTGTCAACCTGTGGATGTGAATATGATTGATTGTATGCTGTAGCTGTAACAATAATTACAAGAGGTTGATTTTTGAAAACGATAATTTTATTGCCTCCATTACCATTACATAAGTAAGCTTCATATGATTTGTTATTTACTGAGAATTTTTGATTCCAGAACAAAAAGCCATAAGCTTGGTTTGGTGTTTTTGCAAAATAATTTGTCATTGTTTTTTCTACCCATTTTTGAGATAAAACTTGAGTCCCGTTCCAAGAACCATTATTTTTATAAAGCTGGCCAAATTTAGCGTAATCTAATGTATTCATTTGCAGACCGCCAGCAGTATTGGCTACATTTTGGGGTGTATGTTGCCATTTGTAATTGCTTATGCCCAAAGGTTTAAATAATTTTTTCTCAGCATACTTTTCTAGCCCTTCAGGTACGGATTTGTCTATAATATCTCCCAAAACCACAACCCCAGCAGTAAAATAATCCCATTTTTCGCCAATTTGCTTTGTGTTGTCCATAGCCAAGTCTAAAGTAAATTTCACCCAATTATCTGTTGGATACATTTTCTCTTCATTTCCTGGAGAGTCATAATCCTGATCAGAACCATCAAAAGCTGAGCTCATGGTCAACAAGCTTTTTAGTGTTACACTATCTTTTTTAGGAGAATAATTGGAGAACTTGGTAAGATCATAAAATTCGCTCAATGATTGATTGGTGTTTTTAAGATAACCTTCCTCAATAGCAATGCCTGTCATAGTAGATGCAAATGATTTTCCAACAGAACGAGTATCATGTAATGTATTTCTATTGGCTCCATTGAAGTATTCTTCTATTAAAAGCTTCCCATCTTTGATGACCACAATACTGGTAATTTTTTTAAATTTATTTTCTGCTATATCTCGATTAAGTTCTCTGATTTTTCTCTTGTTATATGCTCCTTTTGATAGCTCCCAACCACTATTGGGTTGAATGGATTGAACGGCTATCTGTTTTTTAGTAGCTTTTTCTGGTTCTGCGATTTTTAGATTTATTTCTCCTTGGGCAATGATATCTCCTGTTTTTAGACCATTATACTCAAGATAGGGTCTCATTTCAATCCGTAGGACATGACTACCTGTTTCTAAAGCCGCTTCGCCACCATTTCGGAAATAAAACCGCATCCACAGAAATCTACCCCATGAATCTTCATTTGTACTGCTAAGCAGGGGGACGCGTAGAATGGTTCTCTTATTTTTTTGTTGTGGTAAGCCAGCACCAGTATTCAAGTTTTCTGTATAGCGTAAATTACCATCAATATAGAAAAGAAACTGATAGTTTCCTTTTTTCACAAGCTCGCCCGCTGTTAAAGTGGTGTCTAATTGATGTAAGTAATTAGTCAAAGAATTGCCTAAAAATACCCTGATGTTTAAATCAGTGTTTTCTTTTATTTCAAAAGAATTAAGGAAATCACTTTCCTTGTATTCTGCTATTGGAATTATGCTGGACATGAACGTGATTTTACCAATATTAGCTTTATGCAATGGACTTGTAATTCCGTCACTTAGGGTAATATTTGGTATTTGTCCAGATATATGTTGTCCACATGATGTTAGTGAACAAATTATACTTAAAAAAAATAGAATTGTGAAGTTTTTCATTTAGATAAAATTAAATTAACAATACACAAAGCTACTCTGGAAGGTATGCTCAAAATAGAATGTAATTAACATTGTTGACTTATTAATTATTTCTATTCAAGTGTTTTCTAAATGAAGTAGGTGTCTTTTTAAAATAGTTTTTGAACAATCGTGTAAAATGGCTCTGGTCGGAAAAGCCGCAGAGATATGCAATTTCTGTAAGCGAATATTCTGAGTTTATGATATAATCCAAGGATCGTTTTATCTTTTGTTGCCGCATATATTCCCCTAAACTGCAAGACAAATATTTAGGAATTGATCTGGAAAGATGTACAGGGTGTACACCCAATTGTTCTGATAAGAATTTCAAGTCAATATTTTCGGTACTGTAATGAAGCAGCTCCTTTAAAGGTTCTATCCAAGAGGGAGTGTTTTTTATAGAAATAACCTTAGAATTCCCAATGGTTTCACATAATTGTAAAAGCAATAATTCTATTGAAGCTTTACTATACTCATCTTGATGGATGAATTCGTAATATATTTTTGCAAAAAGATGATGAATTCTAGGGTTTTGAAGTAGTTGACTTCCTTCCCATAGGCTAACATCCACTTTTTTTTGCTCAAACCAATCTCTTTCAAATTCCAAATGAAACCCTCTTGCCTGTTCAGATTCTTTTGAATTATAATGGGTTTCTTGCCAATTGTTGAATAGTATGCTTCCTGAGGGGCATGTTGTCTTTTGCTTCTTATTAAAGTCATACATATTTCCATGCAAAACATACATAAAGTAAGGGTTTTCATGGTAATGCCAAGGAGTCTTAGGTTCGTTATATGCATATTCAGACAATACAATTCCATTAAAATTGAGCTCTAATTTCTTGTCCCCAAAATATTTTCCTTTAGTTAATATTTTCATTTGTTTAGAGCATTGTGCTGATAGGTAATGTGCAAAAAATGTAGTGCAATAGGTTATAGATAAAACAATAATGAAAAATATTTTTCCATTAAACTTAAATTTCAAATAGTATATAAAAGGTAAAATACCCAAATCTGGTTCAACACTATTATTGAACCAGATTTTATTGGTATTTAATTAAGTTTTATGATTGTTTAATATTTATGTACGCTACCAGAAGCTGATTTTTTGGCCTGTACATTGGCATCTCCAGAATATTTAATATCTGCCCCACTACTGGCATCTGCTACCAATGATTCTGAAACGC
>CAZEGV010000118.1:0-3016 GCA_964511645.1 uncultured Cytophagales bacterium | reverse complement strand
ACTTTTTAGGTGGTTATTTATTGTATGGGGCTTTATTAGCTGCTGTTGGTTCTGCCGTAGATAGTGAAGCAGATTCTCAACAATTTATGCTGCCAATTACTATTCCATTAATATTTTCATTTGTAGTCGCCCAAACAGTTATGGAAAACCCTGACGGACCTCTAGCTTTTTGGTTGTCAATATTTCCACTAACATCTCCTATTATTATGATGGTTAGAATTCCTTTTGGAGTAGAAATTTGGGAATTACTTTTATCTATGAGCTTATTAATCTTAGGATTTATAGGTGCAACTTGGATGGCTGCAAAAATTTACCGTACAGGGATTTTAATGTACGGTAAAAAAGTGACCTACAAAGAGCTTTGGAAATGGCTTTTTTATAAAGGATAATTTCGTTTATAACAATAAAAAGACAAATGTTTTCTTTTTAAAGTTGTATATACAACTTTTATCATTTACTTTGATGTATGGAATTTAAAAACATAGATGCGTTAATCCTAGAGGATGCATTTCGGGAAAAGTGATGCGCTTAAACAGACTAACTGCAAACATATTTAGAAGACATCTATCTCCATTTAATATTACTGATAGTCAACTTACTTTACTTTTTATCCTTTCTAAAAAAGAAAGGTGTAATCAAAAAGAAATTAGTGAGATTGCTAAACTCGAAAAATCATCTTTGAACCGAAACTTAACTCGCCTTATTGAAAAAGGATTTATTACCAAAAAGGATTTTCCATTGCTCCAACTTACCCATTCAGGAAAAGTATTGGTAGAGAAAATTATTCCTGAATGGCAAAAAGCAATGACAGAAATAAAAGAATTGATTTCGGAAGAAGGATTAAATGGAATCAATATCGCATTAGAAAAAATCTCTAAAAACTCAACATAAAAACATTGTCAGTTCGAGTGGTTTTCGTAGAAAACTGTATCGAGAACCAATGATTTTATTAAACTGTTGTTCTCGATACAAAATTCTTACAGAATTTCACTCGAACTAACATTTTCAAACATTCATATTAAAAACAATTAATGATGATTTTACAACTTGGATACTTCGGGCTTATAACATTAATGGTAATTCTTATTTCTATAATGGGAAAAAATGCTATTGATAAAACCGTTACTGATAAAAAAACAAGAAAGAAAAAATTATTTCTTTTAATTGGAGGGCTAGTTATTTGGCAATTTTATCAACTAGTAATTGGAGTCTCTGGTTTTCTCACCGATTTTTCTTTACCCCCACGATTTCTGTTCTGTTTAGTATTGCCTACATTTATATTTACAGGAATATTCTTATCCAAGAATAGAAAAAAAGACTGAATTATGGCAATTCCTGAAAATTGGCTAACCTACATTCAATCCTTTAGAATTTTAGTCGAAATTTTATTCGTTTATTCAGTTTCTGCCAACGTACTTCATCCTATTGTAACCATCGAAGGTTATAATTTTGATATGATTTTTGGAGCTTCAGCGTTAATCATGTGGTTATTCACTTATAAAATAAAAATCATATCAAAATCCATCTTAATACTTTGGAACTATTTAGGGATAGCGGTTTTGGCTTCAGTCATCTTTTTGTTTGTAAGCTCTGTTTACTTCCCTAATATTTGGGAGAAAACTGAAATGATGCCCAAAGCATTTGCAACAGCTCCTTATGTTTTAGTTGCTGGATTTTTAATGCCTTCAGCTATTTTTATTCACGTTTTGTCTATTATTAGATTGGGGAGGGAAGTAAAGAAATAGTCACTACAAGAAAGGTGCAACTTGACCTGAAAAAACTCCACTTTGGATTATTCTCTCATCTCCTAAAATATCATATAATTTACAATTGAAAATCCCTTTAATAGTAAACATCGCAGAATCCCCATTATACGGACCTCGTTCAATAATCCTAAAATTACTTCCATTTTGCTCTCCTGTGTAATAATCAGATGACCAAGCCTTAATACCTTCCGTATAATGAACTAACGCTCCTTCTGTATTTGTAAATTCATTGCCATAGCTAAATGAATCTACTAAGAACATCTCATAAACTTGAGAAAAACTTGCTGTGGATGGAAAATCTTTCAAAATAAGTATATTAAATGATGGTGCATGTAGATCATTAATATCTCCGAATGTAGTACCAGATCCTTTTAATTGCCCTCCCGTACTATTATTTGAAGACAATGCTGAGTTTGTTATATTATTTTCACCATGCTGAAATGAAACAGCGGCTCCATCTAAACTTCCTCTTAAAAAAACTGGATGTTTCCTTGCCCTGATGGTGTAGAGGATTGATATACTGGAGTAAGTGAGTCCTCTTCTTTACTACAACCTAGTACAATTATAAACCCTAGCACTATAATCAATAACCTTTTCATAAACCAATATTAATAAAAAAAGCCCAACTCAATGAGTTGGGCTTTTACTTTTTTTGTCATTCAGAACAATGATTTGTCAGTCTGAGTTTATCGAAGACTAAAACAAATCGAAGTGATGAATCTAGTTAAATAGATCCCGAATCGACCCTTCGATAAACTCAGGGTGACATCTTCGGGATAACAATCATTATCTCACTAACATCTTATCCGATGGCTTAAACTTAGTTAAGTTGATGCCTTTTACAGCTGCTACATATTCTTCTAGTGTAGGAGTTCTTCCCAAAACTGTAGAGAGAACCACAACTGGAGTTGATGAGAGTAAAGACTCCCCTTTTTTCTCGTTAGAATCTTTAACAATTCTTCCTTGGAATAAACGAGTAGAAGTAGCCATTACAGTATCACCTGGTTCAGCTTTCTCTTGATTCCCCATACACAAGTTACATCCAGGACGTTCTAAATATAACATATTTTCATATTTAGTACGAGCTGCACCTTTTGGCGCATTATCGTCAAATTCGAAACCAGAGTACTTTTGTAAAATATCCCAATCACCTTCGGCTTTAAGTTCATCAACAATATTGTATGTTGGTGGAGCGACAACTAATGGTGCTTTAAATTCAACTTTACCTTGTTGCTCATCAATATTCTTAA
>CAZEGV010000117.1:0-3191 GCA_964511645.1 uncultured Cytophagales bacterium | reverse complement strand
TGGGTTAAGCACTTAAACCCTTATTATTTTTACACTTTGTTGGCATTAGTATTTATACTAGTTATTTGATTGTTTCAAGGAAATGTTTTGGTCTAGCCCCCTATTAATCGGACAATCAATATTTCAACTTCAATAATACAAAATTTTCTTCATAATATTGCTTCGGCAAGGGCAACCGAGGGTGATTTTTGCACCGATTGTTGTACAAGTGGATGAGTCTGAGACTCATCCACTTTTTTTTGGCAAGGGACTGCCCTCGGGTTCATATTACCCGATAGTTCTTGGTATGGAACATTTAGGGTAAACTTTACTTTTTTCTTTTTTAATTCTTCGCGTGTTATTTTACCATCTTCCCAAAGACTCCAAAAAAGTTTTGGAGGTAAATTGGCAATTGACCCGTGCAGTCTCACTTCATTATATTTATGATAAAACATAGTCAACCGGTTCTCTAAATCTTTTAGTTCTGGATATGATTTATTAATGGATTTAGCTAAAATGGAATGAAAACTTTCCACATGCCCATTTTCTTGTGGGGTATATGGATGAGTAAATACTTGATTTAAATGGTTTTCTAAGAAATACTCTCTTATTATTTTAGCCCCAAATTGAGGCCCATTATCATTTCTTATTTCTATGTGTATCTCCTTTTTTAGTAGATCATTAGCTTGTAAATACTCTTCAATTACCTCATCCCAAGCTTGTTTAACTTGGACTGCTTTCATAGTAAACCCAACTTTCCAGTTTAACACAAATCGAGTGAAGGTGTCTATTATAGTCAGGATATACCCGTATTTTCTTGCACTATCTATCCAAACATATTTTATGTCCATTTCTATCAATCGTAAAGGTGCTTCGGGGGTTACTATTCTGTATCTAACATAGGTTTTACTATTTCTTTTATGGCGTTCTTTGAGTAATAAATACTGTTTCATTATTCGATATAATTTTTTGTGATTTATAAAATAGCCCATCAACATAAGAGCCGTACACATTTTATGGTATCCATAATTGGTATCTGGATCAGATTGTATTAACTCAATTTGCGCTACCAAATCAGCAGTACTTATTTCATTAAATGTGTCTCCAATTTTTCTTTTTGTTGTCTCAGTTGGTTTTCTGCCTGAACGACTCCCTTTAGATTGGTAGTAATACTGATGTTTACTTATCCCTAAGATCAACAACGTTTTATCTCTGACCAATCCTTTAGATATAAATCTACGGGCTAAGTCTTTTCTCTCGCCCAGGCATATTTCTTTTTTAGTAACTCATCTTTTAAATGACTTTCTAAATCCTTTTCCGCAAGTAGCTTTTTAAGTAAACCGTTTTCTTTTTCCAAACGCTTTATTTCTTTGAGATGTCTTTTTGTCATCCCATGCGATAATCCAGTACTGCCCATGTCTTCATACTTCTTTTTCCAAGAATAATAGGTTGCTGGGTAAATAGCATGTTTTTCTAAGGTTACTGTTACTCCGTTTTTTTCTACCTCTTTCAAGATATCGAGCTTTTGCTCTTTCGTAAACGTTCTTTTCATAGACTCAATCATACAAATTATTATACATAAATAACTATAATCTTGTCCGAATCTCTAAGGGGCTAATTCATGTTTCTTGAAAAAACCTTTTTTAGAGGTCAGTAGATAAATACCTATATTTGTTTCCAATAAAATTAGTACTTATATGAAGTTATTTAAAGGGCAAAACCTCTTAGAGTTCGTTGAAGAGTTCAAAACAGACTCAGACTGCTTGATTTATTTGTCAAAAATCAAATGGGCAGACTCTTATAAATGTGCAAAATGTGGTCATTCAGGAAGTCAAACCCGGGATAATCACTCTAAAATATGTAATCGCTGTAGTTATATTGAGTCTCCATCAGCCAATACACTCTTTCATAAAGTGAAGTTTGGTATCCGAAAAGCATTCTACATTTGCTTTGAAATGAGTACTACTACAAAGAGTTTATCCGCAAGCTATGTTGCAGATCGCTTTGGAGTAACTGAAAAAACAGCAAGATTATTTATGCATAAAGTACGGGAAGCGATGAAATCAAGCGGTAATTTCCCAATAGAAGGAATTGTCCATGTTGATGAATTTGTCATTGGAGGCAAGGAACAAGGCAAGGTTGGTAGAAGCTACGACAGCAAGAAAAAGAAGGTTGTTTGTGCTGTAGAACTTACCGAAGAAGGAAAAGTTAAGCGTATGTATTCTATGAAAATAGAAAACTATTCTGCGAAAGAATTAGAAACAATATTTAAAGCTCATATATCATCAGAAGCCACTGTTACCACAGATTTATGGAAAGGGTATCGACCATTAATGAAGGAGTATGAGATAACTCAAGTAAAAAGTGCTGGCGGCTCGAATTTCATAGCATTACATACCATGATTCACCAAGTAAAATCTTGGATAAGGACAACTTACTCTTGGGTAAGTGACACTCATATTAACAGGTATTTAAACGAATTCTGTTACCGAATAAATCGGTCACAAAACAAAGACACCATCTTTAATAACATTATCACTCGGATGGTACATTCTGATAAAATTTATCAAACTGAATTAATGGGTGGGTAACTACTGACCTCTAAAAATGTTTTCTCAATATTGGGCAGAAGACATAATCATTAATCTGCCTGAGAAAACTGGAGTTTATTTACTTAAAGTTGAATTTGGGAATAATGAACCGGTAATGGTTAAAGTGTTGAAGAATTAACTTTTTAAGACCGCCGCAACTGGGTTGACAACTTGAAATACTAAAGATTGTGAATGGTTATTTATTCAATCCTACTTAGTTGGTATTTCTAGGGGGCTAATTCATCTAGTAACCCGCTCCATAGCATAATAAGAAACACCAAAATCATTACACCAATAAATGGAATTAACTTTTTATGAATTTCAAAAAACCAAGGAGCTCTCTTTACTAATTCTGGATTTACGATTTGTAATCGAGCTTTTAACATTTTTGGTATAATTGGAAAGGCAAATTTTAAAAGAAAAAAACCTCCGATAAAAAAAAGACTAAATATTATTTTTGCTTTTATATCCATATTTAAATGTTTTTTAAAATTTTAACTCCTAAACCTTCTAAGACCCAAAGCCAACAATTCTAGTCTTTAATATTAAAGATTCATTAAATATAAAAATCACAATATACGCACCAGCGCCATCACTTTTTACGAAGGAGCTAAACTGCGG
>CAZEGV010000116.1:0-3356 GCA_964511645.1 uncultured Cytophagales bacterium | reverse complement strand
GGACATAAACCACAGAAATTGAATATGAAAACACAAAAACAGAATCCCTACACTATATTTTTTTATCCTTAAGGTTTAGTGTCAATATTTTTACCCGTTTTTAACGCAGGTCATTTTCTTTTTGTTAAAAAAACAGCCACTATTACTCATTTTTGATAGTGTCCTTCTAAGGACATATTGCCTCGTTGTCTTCACGTAGGGTGCTCAGGACATATTGCCCCGTTGTGCTCGTAGGGTGCTCGGGGTACTCTGTCGGTGCTAGGTAAATCATCCACTAATTGATTCACACGTATCTAATAAAGATAACACTACCTCCCAGTATTATAAGAAATAAATAAATCAACACATCATTTATCTTAAATCCCTTTGAAAGAATTATTTTCAAAATTAATCCAGACATGATTACACCTAATAGAAGTTGTCCTCCCCTCAACAATAATGATCCGGAATAGTTATTTATTTTCAGAAAAATCTCAACATAGGCAAACATATGAAGAGCTACAAAAAATGAAAAAAGCATTTTCCATTTTTTATCCATAATAGTCCCTAGTTTTTTCACCCTCTTTAATGAGGTTACTGATATTATAAATAACCCGACATCAACTAGCAATATAATATAAACTTTATTCATTATTTTCTCCCGATTTTACTGAAATTATTTTCTCCGATTCTTTTTCTGTAACAACTGTGCGTCCATCAGAATATGTTTTCTTTACTTCATAAATAGTTATTTCCTTGGTCGTTGTATATGTACTATAACTTGACCCACCCCCCCAGTAGTGACTAAATACAACACTTGTATGCGTTTCCTTCTCCTGACGAACTTTATCTGTTTTTTGATACGTTTCAGTATATTCTAAAACAAACTCTTTAGTTTCAGAATTAAGCTTGTAATGTTCAGTACTTTCTATAACCCCGTCCATTACTTTTATTTTGTTATATTCATCTTCAGCAAAGACATTATCGATAAAAGTATAATCATTAGATGAGGCTGCACCTGCCCAACCACCTGTCCAACCAGTCCAAGGCTCACGATAATATGAATTGCTATGCATCTTATGATAAGAAGACCTCCCTTTTATTTTATCATTTCCGTCACTAATAACATCTTCCATAGCTTCTCCCATGTCCCAAGAAGGAGGACCATCAGCAGCAATTGGGATATCAATACTCTTTGCTCTATAGTATATCTCAGCATCTCTAAAATTAATAGTTCTTGGGGCATAATACTTATCACCTTCTAGCCAATTATCTATCCATGACACATAATAGCTTGCTTTATCAGAATTAAACATAACTACTTCTGCACTTCCTTGACCTACAGAAAATGCATATTCAGTCCCCCATGGATATCTTGGGTTTTTTCCATCTGAATCATAGAGTAAAATAGGTGAGCTAGCTACAGATTCATATGGAGAATGATTTGGGTATCTTTTCACTAACGGGTCAATCGATTTCCACCTCCCCAACCTACTATCATAAGCTCTAAAGTACGTAGTATAGCTATTCCCACTACCACTCACCTCATCATCCTTCTCCATGCCGTTAAACCCATAACGATAATTTGCCGAAGTATACCCCTGCATCAACATCCCAAAGGGGTAATACTCATAAGCCGCTAGGGTATTGTCATGGCTTTGGAAGGGTTTCCTATCGCTCAGCACCAAATGGACATTTCCTAGGTGGTCTTTACATTCATAACTTCCTAACTCATGGTCGTTAAGGATAAGCCGTCTATCTAATATCAAATTTGTACAAACCATTGAAGTCTAAAGATACAATATTATTTTAATTTTTAATACTGGTCATTTTCTTTTCCCAAAAAAATAGATGATAATACTACTTTTTTATAACGTCCTTCTAAGGACATATTACCTCGTTGTGCTCACGTAGGGTGCTCGGGGTAGATAGTTCACATTTACTGATATCCACCACCAATTGCACCTATAATCATTGATAATAAAATAAAAAAAACAACCACTACAGAAACACTGAGCCAAAACCAAACATTATTACACTTAGAATAACCAATAAATAATTGTATAAACACTAATATTACTATTATAACGGAAGAAAAAAACTGAAGTCTATTCATCCACCACCCTAACAAATGACGTACATATCCTTCCTGATCAAAATAAAATAATTGAGTAAGTAACCTCATTAAATTAATAATGAGTATAGGACTAAGCAATCCCGAAACATAAGTAATAAAAATTATTTTCCATTTCATTTTTTCGTGTATCTTAAAGTTCCTTTTTTCCAATCACCTCCAACTTTAGGAGCATACTCTAGTTTTATATTAATCCCTATCATTAGAAACATCCCGTATTGCCACCTATCATTTGTATTAAAGATATCTTGAGAATTAGTCATCATCGTTCTACTTGTGTAAACCCCAAAAAGAGTTGACCGAGAATTCTCTCTCAGCAACTTTTTTGAAGCTTTATCTCTAGCCAAACTTGTATAGTATGGCTGAACTTTAGCCTGTTCATCAATTAACACCTGTGCATCCCAATTTAATGCAGAATTACCTGTTATTTTCGCCTTAGAGTTATAAATTTCTCGCAAGGGATTCCAAGCATTTTTAATTATCACCGTATTAATTTTTTTCATGGAAGCATTAATTTTTGGATTCGTTATATCCATTGCACCACTCCACTGAGCAAAATTAGCTAATTTTCCATTAATCATCTCATCAAGGGTTTCAACAGTAGTAGAAGCAACTCCAGCCCACTTTACTTCATGCCCCTTAGATTTCAATTCAGAATTTACCCACCCATAAAAAGCTGCTCTAGTTGTGAAATTGGTATACTCTTTATACCCTTTTTTCTGTTGAAGGTTATGCTTATTTGCATTTTTCCAAGTATCGGTATCTCCAGTTCTATCTGAAGCTAGCCAATCACCTTCTCCTTTATCTTTATCCCAAGTCTTTCCTTCATTAGCTTTTGCATAAGCGTCTTTGTCTTTATATTCTTTATCTCCCTTAGGATCTATATAAAGAATAGGATTATTACTAAATGATTGATACGAACTATGCCAAGGAGATAATGAACTCTTTGGATCAATCGATTTCCACCTCCCCAACCTACTATCATAAGCTCTAAAGTGCGTAGTATAACTATTCCCACTACCACTCACCTCATCATCCTTTTCCATACCATTAAACCCATATCTATACGAGCTAGAAGTATAACTCTGCATCAACATCCCAAAAGGATAATACTCATAAGCCGCTAGGGTATTGTCATGGCTTTGGAAGGGTTTTCTGTCGCTGAGTACTAGGTGCACATTGCCCAAGTGGTCTTTACACTCATAACTTCTTTGCCCTAGCTCATGTTGGTTAAGGCTTATCC
>CAZEGV010000115.1:0-3384 GCA_964511645.1 uncultured Cytophagales bacterium | reverse complement strand
ACGAAAAACCCGACCGTAGGGGCGAAATAGCCCCGTGAGCGTAGTGAAAGGGAAGTCCCAAAATCTAACTTTTTTCGCTAAGTTCTAACCAACGCATCGATTTTTCATCCAAGTCAGCTGAAAACTTGCCAAACTCTTGTGAGAGCTGAACTATTTTATCTGTATCAGTTTCTTTGGCTAAGATTTTTTCTAGGTGTTTCTTTTCCTCTTCTAGTTTTGGGATTTCTTTTTCAAGTATTTCCAATTCCATTTTTTCTTGGTAAGTCTTTTTGGGAATTTCTTTAATGGCTGGTTTTGTTGGAATCATCTCTTTTTGTTCCTTTTTTTCTTGTTGAAGTTCTTTTTTTCGTTCCCCTTCTTCTATCGCTTTTAGCTCAAGGTATTCGCTACAGGTTCCGTTATAATCTCTTACAATCCCTTTGCCTTCAAAGATGAAAATATGGTCTACAATTTTGTCTAAAAAATATCTGTCGTGAGAGACGAGCATCAGACAACCTGCAAAATCTGCTAAGAAATCTTCTAAAATATTAAGTGTAAGTAAATCCAAATCATTGGTAGGCTCATCCAGAATCAAGAAATTTGGATTTTCCATCAACGTCATCAGTAAATAAAGACGCTTTCGCTCGCCTCCACTTAGCGTACTTACGTATTGGTATTGCTGATCCGATCCGAAAAGAAAACGTTCTAGCATTTGTGATGCAGAAATTGTTTTCCCATTGCTCATTGGAATTACTTCGGCTACTTCTCTCACTACTTCGATTACTTTTTTATCTCCATCTAGCTTGAGTCCGTCTTGGTGATAGTAAGCAATTTTGACTGTTTCTCCTTTTATAATTTCTCCAGATGTGATAGGCTCTTTACCTGTAATCATATTGAGGAAGGTAGATTTGCCAACTCCATTTTCCCCTAAGATTCCTACTTTTTCGTTTTTCTTAAAGGTGTATGAGAAGTTATCCATAATCATGTAACCATCATCATATACTTTATGTAACTTTTTAAGTTCGAGTATTTTTTTACCTTGCCGAGCTGAGATAATATCTAGCTTAAGTCCATCTTCGTTTGTAGTTTTAGATAATTTGCTTTTGAGGTCATGAAAGGCATCTACTCGATATTTGGCTTTAGTGGCACGGGCTTGTGGTTGTCTACGCACCCAGTCTAGCTCTTTTCTAAATAGATTACTGTCCTTCTCTCTAGTCGCCTGTTCTTGTTCTTTTCGTTCCTCTCTTTTTTCTAAATAATATGAATAATTTCCTTTATATCGATATATTTCTCCATTTTCGAGTTCTATAATTTCATTACACACTCGCTCTAAAAAGTACCTATCGTGAGTCACCATCAATAATGTAATACTCTCTTTTGCTAAAAATTCTTCTAGCCACTCTACCGTATCTAAGTCCAAGTGATTGGTAGGCTCATCCAAAATCAAAAAATCTGGCTCGTTGATTAACACTTTTGCCAGTGCTACACGTTTTTTTTGTCCACCTGATAATCCAGCTACTTTCCACTCTAGTTTATCCAACTTTAATACCGATAAAATACTTTTGACTTTTGACTCAATGTCCCAAGCGTTAAGGTCGGTCATTTTTTGTAAGGCATCTGCAAAAGCATCTCCATCATCTGGGTTTTGTAAAGCCTGCTCATATTCTTTTACTGCTTTCAATTTTGGGTTGTCGGTAGTAAACACTTCTTCAAAAACCGTATGGTCAAGATTTAGGATGGGGTCTTGAGACAAAAACTCTACATGAATGTCTTTGTTAAAAGCAACAACACCTTGATCGTGTTTTTCGATTCCTCCTAATATTTTGAGTAAAGTAGATTTACCCGTTCCATTTTTTGCTAGGAAGGCAATTTTTTGCCCTTTCTCTATCCCAAATGTAATGTCTGTAAATAATGTTTTAAGCCCGTAAGACTTACTGATGTTCTCTATCGATAAATAATTCATACTAATATTCCCAATCTTCTTGGTTTTCTTCTTTTCTAATCAAAACATTCTCACCACCACTTGGCTCTGTTTTTTCTTCTCGATCCAAAGCTCGTTGTTTTTTTTCTTTTTCTATTGTTTTTATTGCATTATTAAGTGAGCCTTTTCTTTTGAGGCCAATCCGATCGTGCACAGCAATGGTTGCCGCCACTACGCCCATAATAGGTGCTACAATAATGCCTACATAACTATTGAAGTACATCAATGAGAAAACTCCCCCTAAAGAAAGTGCCATACCTGAATATCTCTTGATAAATTGTATACTCTCTTCCCAACTTAGCTTCCTTCGTTCCGAATTATAGTCTATCAATGTAGCTCCATAATAATATGCCGCTATCCAAAAAATTATATAAGGACTTGCCTTGTCCACATAAGGTACAAAGTAGGCAATTAATAGCCACAATCCAATCAAAAATCCTTGTCGAAACACGTTGCGGATAGAAAAATTAATCGTTCGATAAATATCGCTTACTAATTGCTTGTAATCAAATGGGTAAGAGTTTCCTGTAAGGATTCTTTCTGTTTTGGCAGAAATCCAAGTGTTAAGCGGCGCCAATAAGATTAATACTAAGTATTTGTTAAAGGCAAAAGCTGAGATAACAAAAACCAATTTTAATGCCCCTACCATTAGGTCAACTTCAGTATCAGTAGGTATAATCTCACCAAACTTAAAAGTCTTGAGTTTTGCATCAAAATCTAAACCCTGTAACCCTGTATTAAAATCATGCACCCTTAGCTCGTCCAACAATAAGTTACCACTAAAAAATAGGATAACCGACACCAAGGCGGGTACAATAAAATAAAACCACAAATTATGCTCATAAATAAAAACAAAGGCTTTGAAATAAGCCCTTATCCCAATAAAGAAGTCTTTGATGAGTCTGATTAGCATTCTTCAAAGATACGTCAAAAACCTGATTTGACCTTATAAAACAAAAAATCCACAAAATATTTATTTGGGGCTTCCCTTTCGCTACTCTTCCGTAGCTACGGTCGGGTTTTTCGTTCCCAATCTTCCCGATAAAAAAATCGGGAAGGATTTCCACTTCACCCCCTAAGCCAACCCAAAAAACCCTTTATACCATATTGACTATAATCTACGTCAATTATCTTGTTTGTTTTTCACATTCTCTTCGTTAAAATAATCTACCGTAACTAGTTATGCTAAATTATTTTGCCTTAATAATGCAAAAAACAATTCAATCTAATCTAGACGCATATTACGATCAAAATGGTATTAGATGATTTTGAGTTATGAATATTTTCGCCTAGATTGTCTATATATCAAGCCAAAAAAATATTTTATAAAAAAATACAGGGTCTAGATATATAGGAAATATACGGAACTGTTCCGTATATACGTACGTTGTAGTTCCACTCAGCTCGGCGCTGAGCAAAGTTGC
>CAZEGV010000114.1:0-3423 GCA_964511645.1 uncultured Cytophagales bacterium | reverse complement strand
TTTTTCAGCCAAATGTAGCAAATTGCTCAGCGCCGAGCTGAGTGGAACTACAACGTACGTATATACGGAACAGTTCCGTATATTTCCTATATATCTAGACCCTGTATTTTTTTATAAAATATTTTTTTGGCTTGATATATAGACAATCTAGGCGAAAATATTCATAACTCAAAATCATCTAAAGGGTTTTTGGGTTGGCTTAGGGGGTGAAGTGGAAATCCTTCCCGATTTTTTTTATCGGGAAGATTGGGAACGAAAAACCCGACCGTAGGGGCGAAATAGCCCCGTGAGCGTAGCGAAAGGGAAGCCCCAAATAATTCATTTTGACTATAAAAGAGGGTTCTATGTACTTTTTAAATATTGTATATGTCTTTCTGTCATAATTAGGTAGAATAAATTAACTTTGCGACTCTGAAAACAATAATATAAGGTATGTCGGTATCAAAAGTATATAGTGCGAAGGAAGTAGAAAATAAGTGGTATCAAAAGTGGGATGATGCTAAAGTTTTTGCATCTAAACCTAATAAAGATAAAAAACCATTTACGATAGTTATTCCGCCCCCTAATGTAACTGGAGTACTACATATGGGACATATGCTTAACAATACCATCCAAGATGTACTTACCAGAAAGGCAAGGATGGAAGGCAAAGAGGCTTGTTGGGTGCCTGGTACAGACCATGCTTCTATTGCTACGGAAAATAAAGTAGTAGAGCTACTGGCGGAGCAGGGTATTGCCAAAACAGATATTACTAGAGAAGAGTTTTTGGGTCATGCTCATAAGTGGAAAGATAAATACGGGGGTATTATTCTCAAACAATTACGCAAATTGGGGGCTTCTTGCGATTGGGATCGTACAGAGTTTACGATGAATCCGCAGTATTCTAAGGCTGTGATAGATGTCTTTGTTGATTTACATCAAAAAGGGTATATCTACCGTGGGGCTAGGATGGTCAATTGGGATCCAGCAGGGCTTACAGCATTGTCGGACGAGGAGGTGATCCACAGAGAGGTAAACTCTAAGCTGTACTATATTGAATATAAAATTGCAGGTAGTGATGAGACTTTGATAATTGCTACTACCCGACCAGAAACAATATTGGGAGATAGTGCTATTTGTATTAATCCTAATGATGAACGATACAAACATTTACATGGTAAAAAAGCTATTGTACCTATCGTTAATCGAGAAATTCCGATTATACTAGACGAGTATGTAGATATTGCGTTTGGTACGGGGTGTCTTAAAGTAACTCCTGCTCATGATATTAATGATTATGAACTAGGAATCAAGCATCATTTAGAAACTATTGATATACTTAATGATAATGGTACACTTAATAATAATGGGCTTCACTACAAGGGAGAGGATAGGTTTACCGTTCGTAAAAAAATTATTAAAGAGTTAAAAGAAATTGGTCTTTTTGTAAAAGATGAAGAGATTAAAAATAATGTTGGTTTTTCGGAACGAACCAAAGTAGCGATAGAACCTAAGATGTCTACACAATGGTTTTGTAAGATGGAGGACATGGCAAAACCAGCCTTAGAAAACGTCTTGAATGATACTATTCAAATCCATCCTGCTAAGTTTAAAAATATGTACCGCTCTTGGATGGAAAATGTGAGGGATTGGTGTATTTCTCGACAACTATGGTGGGGGCATCAAATCCCAGCTTATTACCTACCTAATGGTGAGTATGTAGTAGCCAAAACGAAGGAAGAAGCACTTGTCTTGGCTCAGGTCAAAGATAGTTCAATTACGATTAATGACTTACGACAAGATGAAGATGTACTAGATACTTGGTTTTCTTCTTGGTTGTGGCCAATTGCTATTTTTGATGGTATCAATAATCCTGATAATGAGGAAATCAACTATTATTATCCAACTGATGTATTGGCTACAGGTTTTGATATTATTTTCTTTTGGGTAGCACGTATGATTATGGCAGGCTATGAATATAGAGGGGAATTACCATTCAAGAATGTATATATCACAGGAATGGTAAGAGATGAAAAAGGTAGAAAAATGTCTAAATCACTCGGTAACAGTCCTGATCCGCTAGACCTCATCGATAAATATAGTGCTGATGGAGTGCGTGTAGGAATGCTCTTGACCGCACCTGCTGGTAATGATTTATTGTTTAACGAAAAACAATGTGAACAAGGTAGAAACTTTACCAATAAAATCTGGAATGCCTTTAGATTAGTAAAAGGTTGGGAAATAGATGATACTTTACCCTGCCCTAACCAGCAATCAATCACTTGGCTCGACAACCGAATTAATGAGGTATTGGTAGATTTGGACGATGCTTTCGCTAAATTCAGGTTATCAGATGCTTTAATGAGTGTTTATAAACTAATCTGGGATGACTTCTGCTCATGGTATTTGGAAATGATAAAACCCACTTATCAAGCACCTATCGACAGAGAGACTTATGACAAAACAATTTTACTGTTTGAACGATTGATTAAAATTGCTCATCCATTTACCCCTTTTATTACAGAAGAACTTTGGGCAAATATTACAGATAGAGATGAAAAAGATTTTGTCACAATTTCAGAATGGCCAAAAGCGAAAAGCATCGACAAAAGCCTACTTGAAGACTTCGTTTATGTACAAGAGATTGTCTCTGATATCAGAAACTTCCGTGCATCTAAACAATTAGCCAACAAAGATAGTATAGAAGTATATGTAAGAACATCTGGCGACAAGGCGTTTTATACACGTTACGAAAATATCATTTGTAAACTCACCAACACCTCAAAGATGGAAATCATCAACGAAAAACTAGAAGGAGCTTTTAGTATCGTAGTGAGAAGTGATGAATTTTATATCCCACTAGAAGACAGCATTGATCCTGAAGCTGAGAAAGAAAAAATCACAAAAGAAATAGAATACACAAAAGGTTTTTTGAAATCAGTAAGTAAAAAACTATCTAACGAACGATTTGTGAGTGGAGCACCTGAACAAGTAGTTGCCAACGAAAAAAAGAAGATGGCAGATGCCGAAGCGAAGCTTCAAACATTAGAAGAAAGCTTAAACGCATTAAAATAATAGATGATATCGTTTGGGCGAGACAGTGTCTCGTCTGAAAAAATAGAAAAATATTTCCATGAATACTTATCCATCTACTGATAACTTTTTTATTGGTTAATTATACCATTTTGATTGTAATATGCGTCTAATACCAGTTTAACTATAATATGAGTCTAATTTAGATTGAATTGTTTTTTGCAAAATCGAGGAAAAATGATTTAGCATAACTGGTTAAGGTAAATTATTTTAACGAAGAGAGTGTAAAAACAAATAGGATAAATGACTTATCTTATAGTTAAAATGGTATAAATTAGGTGACCACTAAATCTAAAAAAGACCGTTGCAAGGTGAGTAGTTTATTTTTCCAAAATTTTGTATCTTTATGCT
>CAZEGV010000113.1:0-3465 GCA_964511645.1 uncultured Cytophagales bacterium | reverse complement strand
GTAGCAGAAAGGGTGAACGGCATTTTAAAGGATGAGTTTTATTTAGATATTACATTCTTTTCCGCTAAAATTGCTCAAAAAGCAGTGAAAAATGCAATCAAATTGTATAATAATGAAAGATTACATCTATCTTTGGGTTACAAAACCCCAAATTCGGTGTACAAAAATGTAGTATAAATTAACATTAATCTGTAGCCGTATTTTAGGACTAGACAGTATGTATTTAAGGAATTTCATCTACCCTGACTTTCTAAAAACTCAAGCCATTTTAAAACTATTTCTTTAAAGTCTTGTGTGTTTAACTCACATTTATCATTACTGTCATCCCAATTTGTAATAATAGTTAACTCCTTATCGATTAATGCCTCTGCCAAAGGGTCGGCCTCAAAAGTATTTAGGTGAACATTTCCTTGGTCATCAATAATTTGAACTATCCCTTTTTCTATTCTTTCATCTATATAAGGAATAAGTTCATTTTTTATTTCCCCTGAGTTATTCCAAACGGATAAAAACATGCCTAATACTCCAAACTCCCTTGATTCTGCCAAAACGATTGGAAAATCATTCTTTAATTCGAATAATAGATTAATTTTTTTCATAATTAAAGTATTGGATAGGTTGATGTAATAATACCAACAGCATTTTCCCATATCGCTAATTCAGTACCGTCTGTCATAGTCTCTTTGTATAGCTTTCTACCATCAGGATACACAATTGGTGCTCCTTTGTTTTTAATAGCTCCTGCAATCTCTGCTTGCAGCTTATCTATGCCCCAACCATCTGGAAAGAAAGTTGATTCTTTTGGTTTCACCTTAAAACCTCCATTATCAGGAAATTCTGGATGATAAATCTCTACTTTAGCTGTATAATACCCGTTTGCATCAGGTGTAGATTTTGTTCCAGATCTTATTCTTGCGGTACCATTATCAAAAGCAGTTTTATGATGTACTCCTCCAGCCTTCCATTTCTTTTGACCCGTCTCTAAAATCTCATATGAAACATCACCTTCAAAAGTATGCTTATTAAGTTTTGTATTACTAGATACTTCATCAAACTTTTTCAGGAAGTCGGGGTCTTTTCTAAGTTGATCAAATGCATTATCTCCAAGATCATCAATTTTCTTCCACGCATCAATCAACTCGGGCTTCGCATCAAAAGCCGCTAGTAACTCATTATCAGCTTTCCCAAAGTCCTTCAAAAACTTATACCTTAAATCATCTGTTGGTAGATCATCAAATTTCTTCTGTAACTTAGAAAATTGTCCCTTAGAAAATAACTCTGGTAGACAATTCGCATCGTTATGTACTAATATTTGATTTGCACCTACTATATAACTATGGTTATCCTCTACAGAAAAACTATAGACTCTCTCTCTCTTATTTTCAATTGAAAAAAAAGTGCTGTTTGCACTTAGATTGATGCCTGAAAAAACACTTAGTACAACAAGTAATAATATTTTAATGAATCTGTTCACGAATTGTAAAGATAAAAAAACGACGCTACTAAAACAATAAATTTAATGAATTGAATTTGAGAAAACACAGTACAGCGGGCAGGATGCCCTTTATTCATATAATTTAAACTTTCTCGAAAATACTTAAATTTCGATTATTATCAATTATATAAAGTTTATCATTAGAAACTTCTGGAGCTGCCATATAGAAACCGCCATTTTCACACCTATAACTCCAAACAACTTCTTTTTTGACTAAATCAAAAACACCTACATCCGTTCGCCAAGCTTTGAAATCTTCACAGCCTGAAAAATAAAGCAAATCACCTACCTTATTGGTTAAACTTAAATCCCAAACCTCATTGCCCGACTCAGGTGATAAATCATAAACTACTTCTATAGTTTGCGTAATCAAATCTATTTTTAAGCCATAAAACCTAGCAAACAAATACAATGCGTTCTCTTCTTTTTCTAAATGCCAATTGAAATTTGTATGACCCGAAACGTCATAATAAACATATTGTTTGTCTATATTTCCCTCAAAAAAATCTTGTGTTCGCCACAACTCTTCTCCTGTTTTTACATCTAAAGCTAGTAAAACATAAGGTGCTAACTGAACCAATACTTGCCCTTCATGAATACCTATCACCTTTGTAACTTGTCCTTCTCTTTCTTCACCATCATCTGTTGTGTGCCATTTCTCTGATGAGTAGTCAACTCCCCACAACACACTTTCTTTCAAAAAATCATACATTTTAAGCTCTTTTACATCTCTAAACGCACGAATCCCCCCTAACATAACACTGTCACTACAGGCTATTTCTATAAATTGGTAAGGCAACTTTTTAAACGACCCATCTGTAATATTATGGACAGCTGTATAATTAAGATTGTCAACCGTTAAATCTAAAAATATTTTATCTTCTTTACCTATTGTTATTCCAGTATCTTTAATATCATACAATAAGATAGTTGTTTTATCTAGCTCATTATATTTATAAACATCCCCATCATAAGTACTAAAATAGAAACAATCCTTATACCAATAAGTAATTGGGTTAATTTCTCCACTACTGAGCACTTCATGATTACCATCCAACACTGCATTCTCTGTAACAAGTATCTCTGTATCCTTATTAACACGGACTTTACGTATCCCTTCAATCTTTCTTATTTGCTTAAATCTCATACCTACATTACTTTTATAAAGTCAAAAAATGGACTACTCACATCTTTCAAGGAATTTATAAAATCTGCCTTTTTCAAAATATTATTTTTTATAAACCATCCACTCTCTTCCAATTCCTTCCAATATTTACTCACATCTTTTTTAAACAATTTCTGATACTGTTCTTTTACATGCTTAGCCGCTTGAGCTTTACTCATCCCTGAATATTTTGATAAATCAGATTTTTTAAATCTAGAGTAATCAAACCATTGCTCAAAGTTACCATTCGTAAAATAATCTTTTAGTTGGTTAGAAAAATCCCACCCTCCAATTTTATCAATAGAACCGCTAACACTCCAACTTTTTCCGTCAACTTTTTTACCCGTTACAGTTACCCAGTCTGCCGTATTGTTTTTAACACCGTCCATATATTTGTATTCAAAAGACTTTATCCCATCTTGGTCTTTAAGAATCCTTGTTACATATTCGGCACCTTTTTGTTTTTTTGCATTTCCAGAAGCCAAATCTTTAAAAACCTTGTCAATATTATTACCACCGCCAGGTTTCATATGCTTTGTAGCAAACGTTTCTAAATTTTTCAGCATTACATCATGTGGTGGTAAATGTTTTATAAATTCGGCACTTCCTGGTAGTGCATCACAAGCTGTACATTTTCCTGCATAATTTTTAATTATATTCTCATAATTAGACTTGCCAACCTTGTCCATTAATCCGCCTGGTTTAGTTTGTCTTTGAATTACTTTCATAACATCAAAGTCTTCTAGTAATTTAGAAACAGAGCCATCTGTCTTATTTTTCTTTACAAAAGCCCAGCTCTCTACAA
>CAZEGV010000112.1:0-3708 GCA_964511645.1 uncultured Cytophagales bacterium | reverse complement strand
GCAAAAAACAATTCAATCTAAATTAGACTCATATTATAGTTAAACTGGTATAATAGGATTGTTTAAAAAAGAAGGTTTACTGTATTGTCCACGTGTATTAGAGAATGGAGACTCCTATAAGCAGTTATTAGCAAGGTCTAGACATTTATTAGCCAAAGATTCTAAAAAGTGGACGAACAATCAGAAAGAACGAGCCAATATTTTATTTAGAGAATTCCCAGAAATAAAAAGAATGTATAATCACGTAATGACTTTTAGACACATTTACGAAAATAAATCGAAAGAAATAGCTCGTCAACACTTTATTGATTGGATAGAAAAAACCAAAGCATTGAAAATTGAAGAATTCAACAGTACAGCAAAATCAATTAGCTATCATTTAGATAATATTCTGAACTTTTTTGACAATAGAAGCACCAATGCTAACGCAGAATCTTTCAATGCGAAAAATAAACTTTTCAGAGCAAACTTAAGATGAGTGACGGATACTAAATTCTTCTTGTTTCGGTTAATGAACTTATTCGCTTAATATTTACTCCCCATAATTTTTAAGGTGACCAAAAAAAACCTCTACAAGTTGTAGAAGTTTTTGAATAGTGGTTAAAGACTATGTAAATTATAAAATCATCCCAGCACCTATTGTTTCATTAGTACCTTCATCTATTAGGATTATAGCACCAGTTTCTCTGTTTTTTTTGTAGGCATCATATAACAATGGTTTGGCAGTTTTTATTTTAACCCTACCAATATCATTCATCTGTATAGTTTTGTCTCCGTCCATTTTATTAAGAGTGTTTACATCTACTTTATAAAGGACTTCTTTAATTATGCACCTAGTTTCATTTGAGGTGTGTTTTAATAAATATTTCCCACTAGGGTTTAGTCCTTTTTCATTCATCCAACAAATCATTAAGTCAATATCTTGCCCTACATTAGGCTGATTGTTTGGCTTTGCAATCATGTCACCTCTAGCAATATCTATCTCATCTTCTAGTGTAATGGTGACAGACATTGGTGAAAATGCCTCGTCTATTGATCCTTCGTATGTTTCTACTGTTTTTATTTTAGAAGTAAATCCAGAAGGTAGAGCTACAATTTCTTCTCCTGGTCTGAATGTGCCTCCAGATACTTTTCCAGCAAACCCTCTAAAGTCATGGTATTTGTCTGAATGAGGGCGAATAACCCATTGTACAGGAAATCGAGCATCTACATAGTTAAGATCAGCATTAATTTGTACATTTTCTAATACATGTAATAGGGTAGAACCTTGGTACCAATCCATCTTGGTAGATTTGTCCACTACATTATCTCCTTTAAGTGCTGAAATTGGAATAAAACGAATGTCAGGAACAGATAATTTACTAGAGAATTTTTTATAGTCATCTTTGATTTTTTCAAATGCATCTTGTTCAAAATCAACTAAATCCATTTTGTTTACACAAACTACTATATGTTTGATGCCTAATAAACTAGCTATAAAAGTATGTCGACAAGTTTGTTCGATCACACCTTTACGAGCATCGATAAGTATGATAGCTAAATTAGCAGAAGATGCTCCAGTTACCATGTTTCGGGTATATTGAATGTGTCCTGGGGTATCTGCAATTATAAATTTACGCTTTGGTGTGGCAAAATATCTATATGCTACATCAATTGTTATTCCTTGCTCTCTTTCTGCTTTTAAACCATCAGTAAGTAAAGCAAGATTAATGTTTTCATCTCCTCTTTTTTTACTAGATTCTTCAATAGCTTCTAGTTGGTCTTGAAAAATAGTTTTTGTGTCATACATTAATCTTCCGATTAAAGTACTTTTACCATCATCAACACTTCCTGCTGTGGTGAACCTTAAAAGATCCATATTTAAGTATGCTTGGCTATCTACAGTTTCAGTCATTTTGTTTCTTTATTTTGCCTTCTTGGGCTTAAGTCAATATTTTATTAATTAGCTGTAAGGTTTTTAGTCTAAAAATAACCTTGTTTTTTACGGTCTTCCATTGCTGCTTCAGATCGTTTGTCATCAGCTCTGTTACCTCTCTCTGTTTGGCGAGCCGCTGCTACTTCTTGTATGATTTTGTCCAAAGTATTAGCATCAGAGAATACAGCACCAGTAATTGGCATATCACCTAATGTTCTGTACCTGATTATTTCTTCTTTGTATTCTTCACCTTCTGCTAACGTGTCCCAAGGGGATTCTGCAAGTAGAAGTCCTTTTCTGTTTATTATTTGACGGTTATGAGAAAAATAGATACTCGGTAAATCAATGTTTTCATGTTTGATGTATTGCCATATATCCATTTCTGTCCAGTTAGAAATAGGAAATATTCTAAAATGTTCACCTTGTGCCTTTCTACCATTATATAAGTTCCAAAGCTCTGGGCGTTGGTTACGAGGGTCCCATTCACCAAAATCATTACGGTGAGAAAAGAAACGTTCTTTTGCTCTAGCTTTTTCTTCATCACGCCTTCCGCCACCAAAAGCAGCATCATATTCACCACTTTCTATTTTTTCTAATAAAGTGATAGATTGTAACCCGTTACGAGAAGGGTTTGGTCCTTTTTCTTCGATAGCAGTTCCTCGGTCAATAGAGTCTTGTACTAAACCAACGTCTAGTCTTACGTCTAATTCTTTTACCAAGTTATCACGGTGTTCAATCGCTTCGGGGAAATTGTATCCCGTATCAATATGTAACAATGGGAAAGGAATTTTGGCAGGATGAAAAGCTTTTTTTGCTAAGTGAGTCATTACAATTGAATCTTTTCCTCCTGAAAATAAGATGACAGGGTTTTCAAATTGAGCGGCAGCTTCTCTGAAAATAAAGATAGCTTCTGACTCTAGTTGCTTTAAATGTGATAAACTATATGAAGACATAAATATATATTAATTCTGTAAAGTGATAATAGGCAATATAGCAGCAAGTAATTCTTCTTTACTTTCTTCTAAAGATTGCTCATTTGTTTTAATTTCTAAGAACGGTTTTTTTGGGACTTCAAAAGGTGAGTCTAAACCAGTAAAGTTTTTAATCTCTCCGTTTAACGCTTTTTTGTATAAACCTTTTACGTCTCTTGAAGCACATACATCAAAAGGAGCGTTTATATATACAACATGAAAATCATCTCCTATGATGTTTTTAGAGAGGGATCTAATGTCTTCTGTTGGACTGATTAAAGAACAGATAGTAATCAATCCAGCCTCTTTGAATAATTTAGATACTTCAGCTGCACGACGGATATTTTCCGTTCGGTCTTCAGTAGAAAAACCTAGATTGTTGTTAATTCCACTTCGTAAGTTATCTCCATCCAATAATTTGGTAAGAAACCCTTTTTTGTGTAATTCATTTTCAATAGCACGAGCTATAGTGCTTTTTCCACTTCCTGATAGTCCAACCATCCAGATAACAACTCCTCGTTGCTTTAAAAGGCTTTCTTTGTCCTTTTTTCGAAGGATTGTATCAAAGATTGGGTGTATGTGTCTTGACTTTGTACTCATCTCCGACAAACTTAGTGAAAAACAAAGAAATTACCAATAACACAGTTAATAAGAAGTAGTAGTTGAGTATTGTGTTCTTATGGAGGAATAGTTATATAATCTTGCAAAAACGTTTTTTATTGAATTTTTTTATTGGCTGAATTCAAGTCACAAATGCAACTTTTTAATTATCCCATTTTAATTATAAAATACGTCATTAAAAGTATTTAAATAATGATGATT
>CAZEGV010000111.1:0-4100 GCA_964511645.1 uncultured Cytophagales bacterium | reverse complement strand
AACACTACAATATAAACTCATTTACGCATAACAAGCTATGAATCACAGAGATAAACTTTTAAAAAGACTTAATAATGACACTTTTTTAAAATCAGTAATAGATAAAAGTGTCAGAAAAGACACTATATTAAATATTTTAGAATGCGTTGACAAAAGAGTGTTTAATAAAATACCTCAATCTGATATGGCTGAATATTGTAAAGTGTCAGTAGAGACCATCAAGAGATTTGAAAATCTAAAGTGTGATAGTCTCTCATTGTACTTGTGTTATATAACTTATTTAAAACCCTTACTGAACAGAAAAAAGAAAAAGACACCTAGCTGGGTACACACAAAGTAAAAAGTTAATTTAAAGTTAAAAAATAGAAAATAACAATAATTAGATTGTATCTTTACAGTCACAAAAATAACTTATAAAAAATTTAAAACAGTATGAAAAAAATTAATTTTATCTATTATCTATTCGCAATACTACTATTATTTAGTTGTAGCATAGACAGAAAAGAAGAAGTACTAGTCATTGAAGGTATTGATGGTGTAGACGGAAAAGATGGTAAGACACCTTCTTTTGAATCATTTGTAATGGACAATGGAACTTTAAATATATTCTTTATTGATGCTGAACCAGTTAATTCAGTATTTGAAGAAGGAGAAGAAGTTATCGGAACATTTTTTGTTGAAAATGGTAAAGACGGTAAAGATGGTCAGGACGGAATCGATGGTGTAGATGGTATAGACGGAATCGATGGTGTAGATGGTATTAGTTCTTCTGTACAAATATATGAAGCCGAAGGTGGTTATTTTATACATATTATTACTGACAATCAAGAGACCGTAGAATTTATAAGAGATGGTACTGATGGACAGGATGGTACAAACGGAACTGATGGTGTTGATGGTGCAGATGGTTATAATGGAGTGGATGGACTTAATGGTATTGATGGTATAAATGGCGAAGATGGTACAAATGTGACTGTTAGAACCGAAGAAGTTGATGGTGGAACTCTATTGTATATTACAGATGTAAATGGAACAGTAGTAGTATTCATAGAAGACGGAATAGATGGTACTGATGGCGAAAATGGTACTAATGGCACAGACGGGCAAGATGGTACTAATGGTACTAATGGTGAAGATGGAGAAGATGGAGAAGATGGAGAAGATGGTGTATGTGAAGCCTGTACAAGTGAGACAGTCACTATCTGCCATAATGGAGAAACTACCATGATACTTACTTTTTCTGAATATGTAGACCATGTATATGATGAACATGGGGGTGATTGTAGTGAAGACAGTTTAGGAGAATGTCCAGAGTATGAAGTAAGACTAGCAGTTAAAGACCCACAGAATAGATTTGGAACTGGTGAAGCAGGTAGACAATATGGACAGTATTGTCACTATAACTATAGTACTGTAGTGGCTCATTCAGAACAAGAGTACATTTGGTATACACAAGGTGGAGGTTCAGGTATATTTGCTATACCTTACCCATCAAGAACGTTTGAATTACCTGATGGTAAAATAGCTGATGACTATGATTGTGATTCAAGTCCTAACTTATAAACTAAAGAAATACAAAATTATGAAAAAAATATTATTTTTAGCATTAGTATTGTTCACAGTAACAATTAATGCACAGAAACATTGGTCAGCAGAACTTGGAGTGGGAAACCAGTCAATTGCATCAGAATGTCAGGATTTAACAAACGCTTTACTCCATATAGATGGAGTAGTTAGATATTCATTCAATGAGAAATTTGGAGTAGGAGCTTACATGGGTTATGATGATTTAGATTTAGAAAATTACATCACAAAAGACCCAACCGAAACAAACTATTACAGATTGAGTTTAGAGGGAGTTGTAGATGTAACAGAGGTAACAGGATTAGGAAATAATGTATTTACTTTACTTATGCATGGAGGATTTGGAGCAACTTATTTTTCAACAAGTAATGATTATAATAGCCTTTTACCTAATATGTCAGGTGGTATCACAGGACTTTTTAAAATCAATAAAAGTTTAGCTTTAAAAGCTGATATGAGTACAACAGCACATTTTAACCAAGGAAGAGACTTAGGAGGGGAACATAATGTTACTAATGTTGGAATAAACTCTTTTATAAATAATTTTACAATAGGGGCAGTTATTTATTTTGGTAGAAGTAAAACTAATTCTAAAGAACATTATGATTGGAGTAAGAAACCAGTAGTAGATAATACTTGGAAGAACAACGTTATAAAGAAAGTAAGAGATTTAGAAAGAAAGGCAAGCCAGGTTATACCTGTACCTATAGTAGGTAATGATTGTTGTGCTGATAAATTAAATGAGCATATATTCTTTAGTGAAAATAAATATGATATAAGAAGTTCAGAGTTAAATGCTTTAGTGAATGTTATAGATTATTTAGAGAGAAATCCAAATGTAAACTTAGAAATAGTAGGGCAAAGTTGTTATACACATGGAAGCGATAGATACAATTTAGAACTATCTAAGAAAAGGGCAGAAAAAGTATACAATAAACTTATTAGTATGCATATAGATGCCAATAGACTTACCTACAAAGGTATTGGTAGGGATAAAAGATTTACCACAGACGATAATGATGCACAAAAAAGAGTCGACTTCTTTATAAAATAAATGTTAGAAAACTGGAAGATGTTAAGACCCTGTTAAAATATAGCAGGGTCTTTTCTATTTATGTATCTTTACAATATGAGAAGACTATTAAAATTAAGAGAGTATCAAATAGAACCTGCTAAATATGCTTTAGATAATGATGAAGTTGTTTTAGCACTTGCACCTAATGGAGGGAAAACAGAGGTTTCTATTTATGTAATACAAGAATATTTAAGAAACAATCCTAATGCTAGAGTTCTTATTTTAACTCACTCTACCAATGTTTTAAAAGACAACTTTACTGAAAGAATGGATGAGTTGATATTGGATTTTAACTATTCAACAGAATTTGAAGAAGATGTGAATGTACATGTCTGTTTACCAAATTCAGAAAAATGGATAAAAGGAGAGTACGACTTATTAGTTGTAGATGAAGCACATGAAAACTATTTAGCGGAAAGATGCCAAAGAATAGTAGAACAAATAAAACCAAAGAAAAAATTATTACTTACTGGTACACCAGAGTCATTTATAAGAGAGGGTGGATACAATATATACTACCTTGCTTTACAAGACATTCCAAAAGAGTATTACGCTAAATTAGGAATTGAATTAGTCTCTTCAAATTACGATTGGCAAGATAAAGACTATAACAACTCTTTAAATATTGTAGATGAGTTTGAGTTCAAAGAAGAGGATACCAAGGAAACTTTAGAAAGAGTTCTTAGGCAATTATTAGAAAGACTTAAAGTAAAAGGAGGGGCTGAAAAATTCAATAGAAAAACAGTATTTTACAGTATTAATAAAGTATTTTCAGATATTTTTAAAAAAACAGGTAAAACATTAGTATATGCCAGTAATATAAAACAAGCTGACCAAATATATACTATTTTAAAAGATAGTGGTGTAAAAACTGCTATTTCTCACTCAAAATGTGACAAGGATAGTAGTAATGTAAAAGCATTTAAAAACAATGAGTATGATGCTATAGTAGTTGTAGACAGAGCAAAACTAGGCTATTCTGATAGTGATTTAAGAAATATTATAGATATGTCGGGTACGCATAATCCCAGTTTAATCTATCAGATGTTATGTAGAACTGTAAGAGGAGATCAAGAACAACAAAATTACTTTATAAAAGTCACACCAAAAGGAAAAGGAAGAAAAGACCTAACTCATATATCTACTTTAGCAGCTTTAAGTCTTACACATAGACAATGGCTATCTACATATAATGGTAGAAACTTTAATGGTATGTTTATAGTTATAGAAAAAACATCAAAAAAAGTTAAATTAGAGTCAACAGACCCTACAGATAAAGTTAGGTCAATAAAAACACCAAGAGTTATATTCCCAGAGTTCACAGATAATATAATGCAGCAATTTGGCGATGTGTTCAAAGACGTTTTGAATAATGAAACATCCCCTGCCAGTATATATAAAGTAACTAGCATAGGAGAGGTTAGACATTTGATAGGGGATT
>CAZEGV010000110.1:0-4125 GCA_964511645.1 uncultured Cytophagales bacterium | reverse complement strand
TTGCAAAAAACAATTCAATCTAAATTAGACTCATATTATAGTTAAACTGGTATAATATGGTATAAATCATTTCATTCTGGTAGAATTAATTGCGACTCGACTTTGCATATGATTATAAACTCAGGCAAAGAACATCGAATTTTCATAACGGACAAAAAAGGAAAAAATCACTTAACAAAAACAATAATACATCTTTAGAGTAACGATTTTATAATTGATTAGAAATTCCTACAACACACACGGTAGCTACATCAGTATTTCCTCAACTTCATCATATACAAATCATTATTGATTAATCAAGTAACTTAACCTCTGCAAGCAAACTCACCAAGTATTCTTTTTGATTGTTCATATTTTCACAAATTGCTCTAGTTCTTCTCTCTTGTATTTTCTGAAAAACCTGAGACTTCAGTTCAAACATATCTCCTATATTTAAATCTTTTAACGTAACTCTACCAAGCTCACTTGGCTGCTGATACTTCATCATCTCCTCATAAAACCAAGGCTTAGCCGACATTGTTGCAGATGGGTTTATCGCATATCGAGCCACTACGCGCTCAAGCTTATCTGGGTAAATATTTAGTTTTATAGATTGTACTAATAACTGCTGAAAAGCTAACTTCCACTCTTGACCATGAGGAGATACTTTTCTCTTGTACTTATTATACGTAATAAGGTGTGCCACTTCGTGTAAATAAGTAAGTAAAAATAAATAAGGATGTAAATCATGGTTAACGGTAATTGTTGTATTTTTTTTTCGGCTATCTACTCGAAAATCTCCATATTTACTACTTCGGCTACGGGCAACAATAAAGTGGAATTTAAACTCTTTCCATAAAGAGAAACAAAAAATTTGGGCTTGACTCGGAAAGCGTTGGTAAGGAAATTCCATATAAACAAAAAAAGGTTGACTCAAGAGCCAACCTTTTTAATTTAACTAAAAACAAATTAGTGAACAATTTCTTCTGCTTCTTCAACTACATGTTCAGCAGCATCACCTGCAGCGTCTACAGCATCTTCAGCAACTTCTCCTGCAGTTTCAGCAGCATCATTAGCAGCATCAGTTACAACATCAGCAACATCTTCAGCAACATCTTCAGCAACATCTTCAGCTGTCTCAGAGATAGCATCACCAGCAGCGTCTACAGCACCTTCAGCTTGATCAGCAACATTTTCTACAGCGTCGTCAGTAGCTTCTTTAGCTTTTGAACATGAAGTAATTGCTAAAGCAGCAACAAATAATAATGAGATTACCTTTTTCATAATATTTTTAATTTTAGGTTGTTATAAATAGTTCGTATCTAACAAAGATAGGACATTTGACTTAAAATTCACAAAAAAACACAATGTTTCGTGAACTTTTTTTGTTTAATCTTATTTTTTCCTGAAAACAATGTTTATCGGCACTCCTTCTAATGGGAAATGAGCCCTGATTTTGTTTTCTAAAAACCGTCTATATGGGTCTCTTATATATTGAGGGAGGTTACAAAAGAATGCAAAAGTCAATGAATTGGTTGGTAATTGCGTCACATATTTAATCCTAATATATTTTCCCTTTACTGCTGGAGGCGGATAATAACCAATTTCTGGTAGTAAAGCATCGTTCAAACTAGACGTTGGTATTTTAGTAGATTTACTACCGTAAACCTCTATTGCTTTCTCTATTGCCTTAAAAATTCTTTGTTTGGTCAATGCAGACACAAACAATATTGGAATAAATGCATTAGGAGCTAGCTTTTCTCTGATTGATTTTTCTATATCACGAGTGGTATTTGTAGACTTCTCCATCAAATCCCATTTATTCATCAATACAACAATCCCTTTATTGTTTTGTAATGCTAATCGGATAATGTTCATGTCCTGGCTTTCAACTCCTCTCGTAGCATCAACCATCACAATTGCCACATCACAATCCTCAAGACTTCTAATCGCACGCATTACCGAATAAAACTCTATGTCCTCGTGTACTTTAGTCTTACGCCTTACTCCTGCGGTATCAATTAGTATAAATTCTTTTCCAAACTGGCTGTATCTAGAGTCCACCGAATCACGTGTAGTACCTGCTATCTCCGTTACAATATTTCTTTCTACCCCTAATAAAGTATTTACAAAAGATGATTTACCAGCATTAGGTCTACCCAAAACTGCAATTTTAGGAATCCCTTCATCAGGGTCTTCAATTCCTTTTTCTTCAAAGTGAGTAATGACTTGGTCCAATAAATCTCCTGTACCACTACTTGTTTGAGAAGAAACAGGAAAAACATCATCAAATCCAAGGCTATAAAACTCTCCTATATAATGATGTTGAGAAGGATCATCTGCTTTATTAGCTACAACGTAAACTGTTTTTTTGTGTCTACGTAAATAATTTGCAAAATCTTTGTCCAAGTCAGTTAAGCCCTCAGAAATATCCACTACAAACAAGACAACATCCGACTCTTCAATCGCTAAAGCTACTTGGTCACGTATAGCTTCTTCAAACACATCGTCCGAATTAACTACATATCCTCCAGTATCAATTACCGAAAAATAAGTCCCGCACCACATGGAATGCCCATAATGGCGATCTCTCGTAACACCACTCTCATCATCCATAATTGCTTTTCGCTCTCCTACAAGACGATTAAACAAGGTGGATTTCCCTACATTCGGTCTCCCTACTATTGCTACAATATTTGCCATTATCTAATTTATTTATTCTTATAGCCCAATCTTTTAAGGGCTCTATCCTGTTTACGCCAATCTTCATCTACCTTCACAAACTGCTCTAGGTATATTTGTTTTTCAAAGAATTTTTCTAACTCTGCTCTCGCCTGAATCCCTATTCTTTTGATTGCCTCTCCTTTGTGACCTATAATGATTCCTTTTTGAGACTTTCTTTCTACCAAAATCACTACTCTGATTCTGATAATATCATCACTCTCTATAAAATCCTCTACCAGTACCTCACAACAGTATGGTATTTCTTTTTTGTAATTTATAAAAATCTTTTCTCTTACGATTTCAGACACAAAAAACCGTTCTGGTTTATCTGTAAGTGTATCTTTAGGGAAGTACGGCTCGTGCTCTGGCAAGTTGTCTAAAATAAAATTCAATACAGCGTCTGTATTGAATTTTTCTAATGCAGAAATCGCAATAACTTTAGTCGGATTTAAATGCTCCGCCCAGTATGCCATCTTTTCTTCTATTTCACTTTGCTCTTTTACCTGGTCTATTTTATTAACGATCAACAGAATAGGTCTATCAGACTTTCGTAATTTTTCAATTACATCTTCCTCATCAAATTTCTCATAGATATCCGTCACAAAAAGCACTACATCTGCATCTATTAATGAACCCGTTACAAAGTTCATCATAGATTCATGTAACTTATACTTGGGTTTTATAATCCCTGGTGTATCAGAATATACTATTTGAAAATCATCCCCACTGATAATTCCCATGATTCTATGGCGTGTAGTTTGAGCCTTGGAAGTAATGATAGACAATCTCTCTCCTACCAATACATTCATTAAAGTAGATTTACCTACATTGGGCTTACCTACTATACTCACAAACCCTGCCTTATGATTACTTGTACTCACAATTTATTTGTTATTATTTCAACCTTTTTACAAAGGTACTTGTTTTATCTAAGAAAACTCCTACCTTTGTATCACAAATCGCGGGGTGGAGCAGTAGGTAGCTCGTCGGGCTCATAACCCGAAGGTCACTGGTTCGAGTCCAGTCCCCGCTACTACTAGCCTTTTAGAGAAATCTAAAAGGTTTTTTTTATACCTAAAAATATGCCATGTTTAAAGTATACGTCCTTTTCTCTGAAAATTACAACAAAATCTATATCGGATTTACAGGAAACATAGAGCAACGATTAATCTCACATAATCTACTAGGGAAGAAAGGATGGAGTATAAAATTCAGACCTTGGACACTCATTCATACAGAAGATTTTTTAACAAAACCCGAAGCAATGAAAAGAGAAAAAGAATTAAAATCTAGTAGAGGAAGAAACTTTATTAGAAAAAAATTACTTAATCAATAAATCGTAGGGCTCTTATCCGTCAGCTGACGGACACCAGTTCGAGTCCAGTCCCCGCTACTACTAGCCTTTTAGAGAAATCTAAAAGG
>CAZEGV010000109.1:0-4139 GCA_964511645.1 uncultured Cytophagales bacterium | reverse complement strand
GACATTAAGCTATACGCTTTAATTGCAACCGGTGATTTAGCTCTATCTCTAATTGTAGCAAAATCAGGAATTAATCCAATATACCAGAATACAAAAGATACAGATAAGTACGTAGAAATTGCGAATACATCCCAAAGTAAAGGAGAATTGAAATTTACCCATAATGAACCAAATTCATTTGGCAAAGGTAAAACCCAATAACCAACCCAAAGACGACCCATATGAATCAATGGAAACATTCCAGCCATAAATACGGCAAAAATTGTCATAGCCTCAGCAGATCTATTAATTGCCATTCTCCATTTCTGACGGAATAACATTAATACCGCAGAAATTAATGTACCGGCGTGGCCAATACCTACCCACCAAACAAAATTGGTAATATCCCAAGCCCATTCAACGGTTTTATTTAATCCCCATGTTCCAATACCTACTCCAAGTAAATATAAAATACATCCAACTCCGTAAAGACCAACTAATAACGATATACCAAACATGATATACCAATTTCTTGGTGCCTTTCCTTCTATGGATCTACATACATCCTCTGTAATATCATGGTACGTTTTGTGACCAAGTATTAAAGGTTCTCTAATTGCTGATTCCTTATGCATTATACTTTGTTTAATTTAAACTAATCTATTTATATTAATGTTTAGCAGGTACGTGAACGTCTTCATGACCATCTCCTGTTTCTAAAGTTTCATCATGAGATTCTTCATGGTGTTCAGTATCGTGTCCATCATCATGTGAAGTTTGTAATTCAGCTAATGCTTCATTCTCTTCATTTCTAACTTTAACTTTATACCAAACATTTGGCTTAATTCCGATTTCTTCAAGTGCTTGATAAGCTCTTTTGTCAGTAGTTTCTTTTCTTACTAAAGATTTAGTATCATTCCAATCACCCACAGTAATTGCATTTGTTGGACAAACTTCAGAACAAGCTGTTGAAATTTCACCATCAACGATAGCTCTACCTTCTTTCTTAGCAACCAATTTAGTTGATTGTAATTTCTGAACACATAATGAACATTTCTCCATTACACCTCTAGTTCTTACAACAACATCTGGATTTAATACCATTCTACCTAGGTCATCTTGAGCAGGATTCACTTCAGTGAATTTTCTGTAAGATGGGTAATTGAACCAGTTGAAACGTCTTACTTTATAAGGGCAGTTATTTCCACAATATCTTGTTCCAATACATCTATTGTACGACATCATATTTAACCCTTCATTAGAGTGTGATGTTGCAGCAACTGGACAAACAGTTTCACAAGGTGCATGATTACAATGCTGACACATCATAGGCATGTGAACTACTTTAGGATCATTTGATGCATCTTGCAATCCAGCAAATCCTTCTTGAGCGTATTCTTTACCTTTAGTACCAACAGTTGGTTCAATGTCAGAAGCATAATATCTATCGATACGTAACCAATGCATTTCTCTTCCTCTTCTTACTTCATCTTTTCCAACAACAGGTACGTTATTTTCTGACTGACAAGAGATTAAACAAGCACTACAACCGATACACGTATTTAAATCAATTGACATTCCCCATCTATGACCAACATTCTCAACAGGATGTTCATCCCATAAATTAAATTCAGCAATAGGTTTCTCGTCATGATTCCAACCTGTATGTAAAGTATGTTGATGATTATAAGCACCAGCATCTTGAGTTTTATAAATATCTAAAGTCGTTTCTTTAATAATAGAATTACGACCCATAACTGTACTATGAGTTTGAGTACAAGCTAAATTATAAACACCATTAGCGTTTGTAATTGTAGCAGGTGAAAAATCACCATCAGCTAATAGTGGATAAGCATTTGCTCCAATAGAAACTTTACCACCATTTCCACCTTCAAGGAATGCTCCATACTCACCAGTTTGGTAAGCAGACTTTCCAATTTTTTCTCCATTTTGACCTCTCCCGTAACCTAAAGCTACACCAACTGTTCCTGGTGTTTGACCTGGCTGTGGAAAAACAGGTAATGTCATAGTCACACCGTTAGCAACTATTGTTGCCAAAGATGACGGACTTTCTTGTCCTAATAATTCACTATAGCCAGCAACTTTCATATCAACTGGGGACATAGTAATATAATTATCCCAAGTCACTTTAGATATAGAATCTGGCATTTCTTGCAACCATGGGTTACTAGCCATTTTACCATCTCCAATAGACGTTTTAGTATACGTTACAACTTCAAATTCTGCACCAGCTTTAACAGCAGCAATAGATTTTGCTGCAATAGAAAGATTACCATTAAATGCAACTGCAGTCGCTGGTTTTTCAATAGTAACATCAGTACTGTTGTGAACAGTGTTCGCCCAGTAAGATTTGAAAGAAGTATATTTAGTTTGAGCAGAATATCCATATTTCTCCCAAGTTGCCTTGATAAAATCATGATAAGCTGAACTATCTTTATCTGTATACTCACTCACACCTGACCAAGTCATTAATGACTCTGCAGCAGATCTTGTGTCAAATAAAGGTCTAATCGTTGGCTGAGCAAGCGCATAATAGTCTCCTTTTGGATTGAAATCATTCCAAGATTCTAACGCATTATTCTCAGCAGCAACATATTTACAATTTGAAGCAGTTTCATCTGCAAATTGTGAAATTGAAATTGTTGTTTTAACTTTTTCCAATCCAGATTTAAACGCTTCTGCATTTGCACAAGAATAAACTGGGTTAGTATTCCACATAACAATAGCACCGATTTTACCAGCATTCATGTCTTTAACTAAAGCTGACATTTTATCATCCTCAGACTTGAATAAGTTGATTGGGTTATTTAAGTTAATTGTAGAACTATAATTATTTAAAGCAGAGTTAATTGAATTAACTACTACTTGTATTGACTTATCGTTTGAACCACAAACTAATAAAGATTCACCTTTATGTGCTTTTAATTCTTTTGCAGCATCTAAAACTTTAGTTTTTATATTAGCATCTATAGTAGAAGTTACTCCAGAAATAGCAGAACCAGCTATCTCTTTATGCAAAAGTGATAAAACTTCTCCAATTTGAGAAGGCTTAATCATCCCTCTAACATCTGCATTAGATCCAGAAAGAGACATATTAGATTCAAAATGGAAGTATTTACTCATCCATTCACCATCAGGGTTTCTTCTTTTAGCATATTGATTTGTGAATTGACCAGCCAACAACCAGTTATTCATAAAATCAGCACCAATACTTACAATAGTTTTAGCTTTAGTAAAATCATAATCAGGAATTACTGATTTTCCAAATGATTCCAAATTGGCTTGACGAATTCCATTAAATGATAACGCATCATATTGAACATGTTCAACATTTCCAGAACTAGTTTCAGTAACAACTTCAACACCATCAATTAATTCAATTGTTGATTCAGTTGCTCCGCCAAACTTAGATTTAAATTCATTTATCACTAAACCAGTTGAAGGACTAATTTCAGTACCAGATAATAAAACTATTTTCTTTCCACTAGCAACAGCAGAAGATAACTCTTTAGATACAGAAGCATCAAAAGAAGACCAAGAAGTAGCTTCTCCATCAACAGTTGGGCTTTGTAATCTTTCGCTATCATATAATGAAAGAACGGATGCTGAAATTCTAGGGTTTATTGCCCCATTTTCAAAACCATGATCTCTATTACCTTTAATATAAATTGGTCTACCTTCTCTAGTTTTCACTAAAATACTTGCATATGATGAACCATCATAATAAGTAGATGCATACCAAGTTGGCATACCAGGTGTAACATTTTCAGGTTTAACGACATAAGGCACAGCTTTAACAACTGGAGCCTCACATGCAGCTAATGTTGCAGCAGCAACACTAAAACCTAAAAATTTCAAAAAATCTCTTCTTCCTGTAGAACCTTCTGCTAATTTTTCATCAGCCAAAAATTCGTTTACACTTATTTCATCCGGAAATTCTTTTTTAGAATTTTCTAAAAACTCAGGCGTTTGGTTTAACTCCTCAATGCCTTTCCAATATTTTCTATTTGTTCCCATATCTATTTAGCCTACTTCAGATTAATAATGACATTTTGCACATTCCCATCCACCTAATTCGGCAACAGTAATTTTGTCATCCTCTAAATATTTTGTGTATGTTTTTTTATCTCCCTTTAATC
>CAZEGV010000108.1:0-4163 GCA_964511645.1 uncultured Cytophagales bacterium | reverse complement strand
TGAGTGGAACTACAACGTACGTATATACGGAACAGTTCCGTATATTTCCTATATACCCAGACTCCATGTTTCGGTGTAAAATAATTTTTGAGCCTCAGTATAGAGTACAATCTAAGCCAATACACGCACAAATCAAAATCATCTAAAGGGTTTTTGGGTTGGCTTAGGGGGTGAAGTGGAAATCCTTCCCGATTTTTTATCGGGAAGATTGGGAACGAAAAACCCGACCGTAGCTACGGAAGAGTAGCGATGAGCGTAGCGAAAGGGAAGCCCCAAATAAAACAACACTTCTAGTAAGAAAATATTATTAAAAAGAAAAACATTACCTTTGTGCCTGAATTGAATTCAACTATTTCTACTGATACAGCGTTTAATACCAGTTTAACTATAATATGAGTCTAATTTAGATTGAATTATTTTTTGCAATATCGAGGAAAAATGATTTAGCATAACTGGTTACGGTAAATTATTTTAACGAAGAGAGTGTAAAAACAAACAGGATAAATGACTTGTCTTATAGTTAAAATGGTATAATAATTCCAATGATTATTTAATCAATTAATTGTGATGTATATATTGATGACAATAAAACATCTAACATACATAAAAATTTAGCGACAAAACACCTTCCAATAGAGATTGATGTACTGGCTAAAGCACTCAAAAACTCAAAAGCTGGCTAGGGTTGCTGTGCTGGTGAGCTTTGAGCATGAGGAAGAAAAAAAAGGGGGTATGGTTCTAATTATTTAATTCCATGTTTGGCTTGCATAATTCAAGTCACAACAGCCCATGGCTTGTAATAAGCCGTGGCTAAACTTCACCATATCATCAATTTCAGAGATGCTTTGTTTGTTTCTGTTTTGGAAGATAAGAAGTTTATTTCCTAGAGATTCAATGTGATAAGTGGGGTTGTTTTCTAAATATTCAAATACTTGAGGAGTAAAGCATTTTGGTATGTTTTGTTTTCTAGATAGCTGTAAATCATATTTTTTAGAAAAACGTGGATATGCTTTTAGGTCTTTATCAGATGTAGTGATAAAGTCAGAGAGTTTGTCGAATAATTCTTCTTTGTCTAGTACAAAAGGGCTGATTTTTTTAGGTAAAAAGATGAGCTGGGCAGTTATTTTGTAAATTTCGTTGGCAGGAACTATTCCTTCAGAATACTGAATATCTGATATTTCCCAAGGAATATGTACGTCATCATAACGACCGTAAATGATGTTTTTAGAAAACTCTAATTGCTTGTTTTGGAAATAAAAGAAGCGATTAAGGTGCACGAAAGTCCAGTTAGGATTTTCCGAGAAATCCCAGTCTTGATTAAATGCATAAGTTTGTATTCTCTTTTCTCTTGCCGTTTGCTGATGTTGATGTTGAGTATGATGGTCAGATAAATAATGTAATGCGTAAGGGTGGTTAGAAGTAGTCGAATGTAACCCCAAACCATAGATGTCTAATTTTAAGTTTTTTTGTCCTTGACTTTCTATTAGGTTATGGAGGTATTCCATAATAGTAAAATCAATGAGTTTTACTTTTTCAAGGTGAATGTCTATTTTGGCGGAGTTTAATATTGGTTTTAATTTTTTCTTTAATTTAAGTACGTGTAAGAAGTTTAGAGAGCCATTACTAATGTTTACTATTTGGCTGTGTCCGTACTTTTTAACTTTAATGCTAACAGATAGTAAGTTTGAAACAAACTGTAAAGGGGATATTTTTTTAATAAAAATATGGCTCGCTAAAGTAGCGACAGCACCGATGACAACTCCAATTTTAATCCCTATCAGATAAGCGGAAACAATAGTGATAATCAAGATGAATAATTGCTCTTTGCCTTTAAAGTAAGTATCTACAAAAAGCTTTGGGGTAAAGAATTTATAACCTGCAAAAAAGAGGATAGCGGCCAATATCGCATTGGGCAGAAAATTAAGTATAGGAGCAAAAAACACAACTATTAATAGTACAATTATGGCCTGATAAAAATTGGACCAGCGACTAACGGCATTATTGTTAATATTGACCGAACTACATGCCAATATTGTAGAGATGGGTAGTCCACCCAAAAAGGCTGATACAATCGTAGCTAATCCCATTCCGATTAAATCATCGTTGACATCTACTGATCGTTTTTGTCTGTCTAATTTTTCTACTCCTATAATCGTTATGATAGACTTTACAGACATTACAAAAGTAAAACTAAATACATGTTTCCAAAACTTGGTGGTATTGAGATGAGTGAAATCAGGAATAAAAAAACGAACCCGAATATCAGAGGGGAAACTCACAAAATCTTCTTTACGAAGATATTGAAATAGATGAAGTTGAGGTAAAAGAACATAAATAAAAGGTAAAACAATTATAAAAACCCATACTTGTGAGGGTAAAAAATGAACAAATTTATTTTTTACTTTTTTATGAAATCCTAAGATTAGCATACTCAAAAATGAAATAGCAGTAGGAATAGGGTGAGCAGAAGGCAGTCGCACGATAAAGTCTAGCACATGCTTGTAACTTTGAGGGTGAGAGTAAGTATGCCCAATCAGGATAGGTAATTGTAGGCTTGCGATAATAATCCCAATCACTGCCATCATACCATATACCACAGTAGAAGGAATCAAATCTCCGTATTTACCTAAACGAAATAATCCCATAAGGGTCATTCCAATGCCAGAAAATAGAAAAATAGCTAATAAAATACCGACTAGATTATCAGAACCGCCATAATCGGCTACAGCCAATGGGAGTAGAATAATTAAACCATTGCCTGGGCCGTCAATACTTAAATGACTGGATCTAAAAAAAGTAGTGACAACACCACCAACCACTACCGAGATGATGCCCATCATAGGGTTTAATCCTGCTACCATTGCTGTTCCTATCCCCAAAGGAATAGCGACTAATGCTACGGAAATGGCAGCTACAACGTCACTTTTCCAATACCTTTTTAATGAACTAAAATCAAAATAAACCCTCATAAAACTATACCCTCTTTCAATTAATCACACTAAGGAACAAAGAAGATACTTAAAATTTGGATAGATAGCCTGCTTTTTCTTTAAAATATCATTTATAAATCAAATACTATTATATATTACATCATAAACATTTATATAAATGAACTTCTCTCTTACCCAACTGTCTTATATTGTGGCAGTAGACACTTACCGGCATTACGTTAAAGCAGCACAAGATTGTTGCGTAAGCCAACCTACACTTAGTATGCAAATCAAAAAAATGGAAGAATCTGTAGGGCAGAATATTTTTGACAGGACTAAACAACCTCTTGTGCCTACTGAGTTGGGGGTTTTATTAATAGAGCAGGCACGAAAAATTTTAGCAGAAAGCGAAAAAATAAATGAGCTCGTGCAAATACACAATGGAGAAGTATACGGAAAACTTAGTATTGGTATCATTCCTACTCTAGCACCTTATTTATTGCCTAGGTTTATTGGTGATTTTTCCCGTCAATATCCTCAGGTATCACTTAGCGTGAAGGAATTAAATACAAAAGATATTATTTCAATGTTACAACGGGATATTATAGATGTAGGGATTTTGGTGACTCCCCTAGAGGAACAAAGCCTAACAGAAGAACCTTTATTTTATGAAGAGTTTAAAGTCTATATGAATCTACGTAGTGGTTTGTCGAAAAAGGCAATAAGCATAGAGGAATTGATTAACCACAAATTATGGTTGCTAAATGAAGGGAATTGTTTTCGTGATCAAACGATTAATCTTTGTGCATCTGACCAAATCAATAATAATGAGATTAGCTTTGAATATGAAAGTGGCTCTTTGAATACGCTCATTAAAATGGTAGATATAGAAGGTGGTGCAACCTTGATACCAGAGTTGGCGGTGCTTGATTTGGATAAAGAAAAAGTAAAACAAGTTAGAGATATTAAAAGTACAAAAATACCATTGCGAGAAGTGAGTATTGTATATAGTCGTAGGCAAGCAAAAAAGAGAATTATCAAACACCTTAAAAAATCCATTATGGATAATGTGCCTCAAAGCATGATTGAAGCCAAGGGTGAAGTTTTAGACATTTATGTAAAGTAGCTTTAATGAAACAGTTATTTAGTATATTATTTATTCTATTTGTGTCTTATACTTATAGTCAAGAAGACATAAATAATCGTAGTAGTATTTTCATCTCACCTTTGCAT
>CAZEGV010000107.1:0-4243 GCA_964511645.1 uncultured Cytophagales bacterium | reverse complement strand
AATCATCATTATTTAAATACTTTTAATGACGTATTTTATAATTAAAATGGGATAAGACACAATCTAAAAAAACAAAAAACAGCAGAAATTATTTTACATTAAAAAATTATATAGTATCTTTTTTGAGGTTTTTATTAAACCTACTCTACCACCTCAAAGCCCACAGTAGTCAAATCTCTCCAATAATCTGGGTATGATTTATCTACCACATCTGGGTTTTCTATTTGGATAGTAGTCAACAAAGCCAAAGGAGCAAAAGCCATTGCCATGCGGTGGTCTTTATACGTTTCAATACTTATCTTAGCATCAAAGTTCATACTTGGCTTATCAATAATAATTGCCTCGTCTCCTTCTATGGCTACATTTACGCCAAACTTAGCCAGTTCATTTCGGATAGCATCAATCCTGTCAGTTTCTTTAATCCTAAGGCTTTCGAGTCCTGTAAGCTTACATGATATACCTTTGGCTGCACAAATCACTGCTACTGTTTGGGCAATATCTGGGCAATGCGTAAAATCCCATTCTATACTTTGCTTATGTCCACATTTTTCTAAGCGTACACCTTTATCAGTAAAAGTAGTTTTGACACCTAAAAGCTCACCCAAGTCTACAAGTACACTATCCCCTTGATTTGATTCTTTCCGCAAGCCTTCTAGCTCTACATTAGCATCTTGAGACAATGCCACCATGCTGTACCAATAACTAGCTCCTGACCAATCAGCTTCAATCACATAATCTGTTGCTTTGTATTGCTGAGGTTTTACGATAATCAAGTTATCATTCCAAGATGTCTTCGCACCAAACTTCTCCATCAAGTTTAATGTCATTTGAATATATGGTTTAGAGCCTATTTTCCCTGTAAGGGTTAATTCTAATCCTTCTGGAAGCGTAGGTGCTACCATCAATAACGCTGAAATATACTGGCTACTTACATCACCTGCAATCTGAACTTTGTTATTGCCTTTATAGTCAAACCCTTGAACCTGAATAGGCGGATAACCCTCTTCTTTTTCATAAACAATTTTACAGCCTAATCCACAAAGGGCATCTACTAATAGCTTAATAGGTCGCTCTTGCATCCTTTTTGAGCCTGTAAGTATTTTTTTTATTCCCCTTACTGCCGAGAATGCCGTCAAAAAACGCATTGTAGTCCCCGCATCCAACACATCCAATACTTCTGGGTCTTCTACTAATAGCTTTTGCATGGTACGGGTATCTCGTGCGTTTGCCAAATTAAACAATACGCTATTACCATCACATAAGCCATTAATTATCAAGGCTCTATTGCTTTCACTTTTAGAGGCTGCTAGTTTGATAACTCCTTTTATTTCTTGATTTGTATGTGATAATTGGTAAACTTTCATGCTATTGGTTATAAAAATTTAGTCCTTCTATTGTTTCTTCTTTACTCAACGGGATATTATAATTCCCCTTTCCTATCCTCTCCAGTAAAGCAGATAACACTTTACTATTTTCATTCTTCTTGTCTTGAACCATCAAAGGGATAATTGCTTCATAATCTTGACTAGGCACCTCCACCTGTCCATATACTTGAATGATATATGCTTTTATTTCTTCCGCTTCCGCTAAAGAAATGTATTGTTTCAGATATGCTACATAAGCCTCTGCCACCATCCCTACTGCCACAGCCTCTCCGTGTAGCAATCTATTACCCGATTTAAGGTAAAAGCTTTCTACAGCATGACCAATAGTATGTCCAAAATTAAGGGTTTTACGAATATTTTGCTCAGTAGGATCTTCATCGGTGATTTTAGCTTTAACTTCTACCGAGTGTTTGGCTAAATCGATTAAATCTTGGTTATCAAATGTCTTAGTACTTAATTCTTGCCATTTGGCACTATCAGCTATCAAACAATGCTTAATAATTTCAGCAAAACCAGATTTTACTTCTCTTCTAGGCAAAGTTTTAAGAAAAATTCCGTCAATGAGAACAGCTGCTGGATTTTTAAAAACTCCTATATGGTTTTTAAAATTTTGAAAATCTACTCCAAGTTTCCCTCCTACGCTTGCATCTACTTGTGACAATAGAGTGGTTGGGATTTGGATAAACTCTAGCCCTCGCTTATACGTGGCGGCACAAAAACCGCCCATGTCTCCTATCACACCACCACCAAGATTAATGACCACACTCTTGCGATCCATCTGGTGCTCAGTCATAGCATCCCATATAAACTGACAAGTGGTGAGGTTTTTATTTTCCTCACCACTTTGTATTTGTATTACTTTAGCATTAGGAATTATTCCTTGTACTAATGCTAAACAATGTTCATTTGTGTTTTCATCCACAATTACACACTGTTTAGTATAATTTGATTGATTTAGTACTTCTAATAATTTCGATTTAGCATCTTTAGTAATAAATATATTACGCTTACTAAGCATTTATATTTTTATTATCCATGATTTCACTTTGGTGTCTGATTGATATCTTGTGAATGCTTTTATACACTTCTTGTACCAAGTCCGTTGGAATCCCTAGCTTATCACCTTTTACTAGTCTATCCTGAAGTAACTCTTCCCAGCGATTTACTTGTAATGTTGTTACGTTGTTATCACGTTTATATTCTCCAATTTTTGCAGAGATCTTCATTCTTTCGCTCAACGACTCAAGAATTTCACGGTCAATAGAGTCAATTTGTTCTCTTAAATCTTCTAGTGATTGATTGAACTCAACATTATCAGTACTTACATTACGTACTTTAAGTTCCGATAAAATCTCACCTAGTCTAGCTGGAGTTACTTGCTGTGCTGCATCAGACCAAGCTTCATCTGGGTTAGGATGAGTTTCAATCATCAATCCGTCAAGACCTAAATCCATTGCACGTTGCGATACTTCCATAATCAAATCACGCTTACCACCAATATGCGATGGGTCATTGATAATAGGTATATTAGGTATCTGACGTTTTAATTCTATAGCCATTTGCCACATTGGCTTATTTCTATATTTAATTTTATCATAAGTAGAAGTACCTCTATGGATAGCCGCTAGCTTAGTAATACCCGCTTGAGCAATACGCTCAATACCACCAATCCAAAGCATTACATCTGGGTTAATAGGGTTTTTAATCATTACTGGCACATCAACTCCTTTAAGAGAATCTGCTAGCTCTTGCATCGCAAATGGATTTACCGTAGTACGAGCTCCTACCCATAATACATCAATTCCGTATTTTAATGCTAATTCTACATGTTGAGGATTTGCTACCTCAGTACCCATTTTCAAACCATAAGTTTCTTTAGCAGTTTTCATCCACTTCAAACCTTCTTCTCCGATACCTTCAAAGGCATTAGGTCTTGTACGTGGCTTCCAAATACCCGCTCTCATCATATCAATATTCTCAATCTGAGATAAAGATTTTGCAATTGACATTATTTGATCTTCACTCTCTGCACTACAAGGTCCTGCAATAATCATTGGTCTGTTTTTAACACCTGACCAACTTTCTAATGATTCTATATTAAGATCTATCATAATTTTATAAATTCTAAGCTTTTTTCTTCTTTTTAAGTATACTTGATTGGGGTTTACGCTTCATGATGAAGTTTATAGACTAGCTACAATAACGATATTTACTCACGTTAAATTGAAAAAAGGTAGTGTAAAACTGACCCAATACGATATGTTCTTTTCCTACCATAAGATTGCAAATCACTCAAAATTTAAAGATAAAAACAAGATTAAACACAGTTATTTAAGGAGTAACCTCGATTTTATTAGTAAAACAATAGTTAATTATCTATTTCCTAAGAAAGACCGCCTTTACTTTAACTCAAAACATTTCTAAAAACACTGAGTATAAATGCCGTAGCACCCCAAATCACATGACCATGATAAGTATAACACGGCACAAGCACCTCATTATTTTTAATTGTAACTTTTTTATAACAAACATTCATCTCTAAGCATTCTTTTACAGAAATCACAATGTGTTCTTTCACTTCTCTAGCATCTAGCTTAAACACTGGATTCGTCAGGTAAACACCCACAAAAGGGTGAACCATAAAATTACTTGGTGGAATGTAAACGCTAGGGAATTCAATCAATATTTTTTCTGGGCTAATACCTATTTCTTCTTGACACTCACGATTTACAGTAACTTCTAGGCTAGCATCTATCAAATCTTTTTTTCCACCAGGAAGACCTACCTGATTACTATGCACACCTTTAAGACCGTTGCAAGGTGAGTAGTTTATTTTTCCAAAATTTTGTATCTTTATG
>CAZEGV010000106.1:0-4430 GCA_964511645.1 uncultured Cytophagales bacterium | reverse complement strand
ATAGCTAATATTCTATTTTCGATATTTGGGTTTTCTCAACAAGAAGTTCAGGTATGATTTTTGGAATTGCCTACCTATGTATAATAAGATAAATTTTCTTACGTATAATTGACTGAATCCTTAATTTAAAATACGATATGGATATTTTCAATAGCACTTCTTTATTCGATTTTCAATCTAAATTCAATAATGATGATACTTGTAAAGAATACGTATATCATTACAAATGGACAGATGGATTTACTTGTTCTTGTGGGCATACAAAGGCTTGGAAAGGTTATAAACCTATTCTAAGGTATGTGAAAATTCATACTGTTACTTCAAACACTATATTCCACGATATGAAATTTGGACTACTTAAAACATTTTATATGATATATGAAATGGCTACAACCAACCAAATCCTTATCAGCACTTCAAATGGCTTCTAAATATGATGTAAATAAAAATACTGCTTGGTTATTTATGAGTAAATATCGTGAAAATCTTCAATCAAGTGAAACACTAAAAATAAACAACAATGATAATTCTGTTATCTATGTTGATAAATTTGTTGGTGGTGGATAAAACTGGGCGAAGTAATGATGCTAAAAAACGTAAGATGTTAATGGTTGTTGAAGCAACAACAAAGAATAAGGTTAAACGTGTATATGGCTTGAAAATACAGAATTATACATCTGATGAATGCTGAATTCAAGTCACAAATGCAACTTTTAAAAGAATCGCTAGTCTAACAAATGATTAAATAAGTCTAATGATTTTGATTGTTCATAGTTTTTTTTTAAGTTGTAATCGGATATAAAAAAAAGAATTATGAAAAAAGTGATTATCTCAACATTTTTTAGCTGCATGCTAATAAGTGTATTTGCCCAAGATTGGCAAAATGTGAATGCTCGTTCTTCAGAACAGCCAGAAATTAAAGCGACAAAGTTTAGAACTTTAATCTTTTCTCCTCAGTCTATGAAAGCTCGTATGAGGGCTTCTAGTAGGGAAACAGAAATTAATATTCCAATGCCTGATGGTGGGACTGAAGTATTTAAAATAAAGATTTCAAATGTTTTGCCTGCAAATTTAAGAGAAAAGTATGGCATATATGCTTTTGAAGGATATTCAGTAAGTAATCCAGATAAAAAAATAAGACTTGAGTATGATAGTGAGGACAAGTTTCACGCTATGATTTTTGGATCTGGTAAAACTTATTTTATTGACCCTTTCAATAGAAAAAGTCGGGCAAAAGTAATCAGCTATTATAGAAATGATTTTGTAAAAGAGAATAAACCTACAATGACTTGTGGCTTTCATGATGTGAAAAGTGAAGACAGACATTACTTAAAAGATGTACAAAAAACTTCTGGATTAGTAGCTAGATCTAGTGGAGATAAGTTGGCTACCTATCGTTTAGCTGTTGCTACCACCAAACAGTATACTAATTTTCATGGTGGAACGGTAGCAAAAGGATTGGCTGCTGTAACAACTACGATAAATAGAGTAACAGGTATTTACGAAATAGATGCATCTGTTTCTTTTACTCTCGTACCTAATAATGATCAAATTATTTTTACTAATAATAATGTGGGTTTATCTGGAAATAACAGTAACGCTCAACAATTAATTAATGACTCTAAAACTACTATCGATAATAAAATTGGCAGTGCTAATTATGATGTAGGGCACACAATGAGCACTGGTGGTGGCGGTTTAGCTGGTCTTGGCGTTGTTTGTGGCTCTGGGAAGGCTAGAGGAATTACAGGTAGTAATCAACCAGTCAACGATCCTTATGATGTAGATTTTGTAGCTCATGAGATGGGGCATCAATTTAATTGTCCTCATACTTTTAATGGCTCTCAAGGGTCGTGCTCAGGTGGAAATAGATCAGGGAATTCAGCGGTAGAGCCAGGTAGTGGAGTAACTATTATGGGATATGCGGGAATTTGTGGATCAGATGATATCTTAAAAAACTCAATTCCGGTTTTTCATACACATAGTCAAGATAAAATAAGTATTTTTACAACATCAGGTAGTGCCAAAAATTGTGGAACTCATGCGAGTAATAATAACACACCTCCCGTTGTGACTGTTAATACGACTAATTACACCATCCCTAAATCGACTCCTTTTAAGTTGGAAGGAACTGCAACGGATGCAGATGGAAACACCTTAACATACAGTTGGGAAGAAATGGATAAAGGTTCAGCAGGATCACCAAACTCACCTTCTGGAGATGCCCCAATATTTAGATCATTTATACCGAAATCAACTGGCGTAAGATATTTCCCGCAATTATCTGATGTAGTAAGTGGTAGTCAAACAAAAGGTGAAATTATGCCTAGTTATGGTCGGAATCTAAAATTTAGACTCACAGCTAGAGATGGTAAAGGAGGAGTAACACATGAAACAGTAACTTATACTGTGAGTGGTACAAAAGGACCATTTAAAGTTACTTTACCTAATGGAGGAGAGACTTATACAGGTAATCAATCATTAACGGTAACTTGGAATAAGGCAGGGACGCACCAAACACCAATTAATTGTCAAAAAGTTAATATACTTTTATCGAAAGACGGTGGATTGACTTACCCAATTACATTAATTACAGCAACAGCTAATGATGGTAGCGAGGCAATTACAATCCCTAACATCAACACAACTAAGGCTAGAATTATGGTGATAGCAAATGACAATATCTTCTTTGATATATCAAATAATAATTTCACAATTAATAAAACTACAGATCCGGACTTTACTCTTTCATCTAGTGAAGCCTCAGTAGGGATTTGTCAAGGAAACCCAGCTACTATTACAGTTACAGCTGCGGCACTAAATGGATTCAGTGGGACTATAAGTTTATCAACGCTTAATGTAGCTAGTGGTGCTTCTGTTACTATGTCTCCAACAAGCCTTAGTGGTAGTGGTAGTACTGCGGTAACTATTTCTAATGTAACTAATAATTTTACATTTAAAATAAAAGGAGTGAGTGGATCAATTGTAAGAGAAATTTCAATTGCAGTTGTTAATATTAATACACCATCTGTATTTACTGTCGCTTTACCAAGTTCTGGGGAACTTGTTGGGACTTTGCCTACTTTATCTTGGAATGCATCTACAGATGCGGCCAGCTATACAGTCGTTGTTGCAAATAATGCTCAATTAAGCAATCCTGTTGTTAATGAGGTAGGAATTACTGGAGAATCTTATACATTAGTAACACCTTTAGATCTTAGTAAAACCTATTACTGGAAAGTAATTGCAACGAACAATTGTGGAGTAAAAGAAACAACAGTTTCTTCTTTTAAAACAAAATCATGTGTTCAACATACGCAAACAACTAATATGACGATTAATAACCAACAAACTCAAGAAAGCTCATTAGCTTTCCCAGAAGCAGGTATAATTAATGATGTTAATTTAATTAAAATGAAAGGAACTCATGGTTATGTAGAGGATATGATTGTGAAGTTAATCAGCCCTGCTGGGACATCTGTGAATTTATTTTCAGGTGCTTGTGCAAATAGCCAAACAAGTGATTTCAACTTAGGGTTTGATGACGCTAGTACTGTAAGTACTTTACCTTGTCCATTTACTACAGGGGCTACATTCAAGCCTAGTGGGAGTTTAGCAAGTTTTAATAGTGAAGGGGTATTAGGTGATTGGAAATTAAGTATAGAAGATAATTATCAAACAGATGCAGGTGTTTTGGATGAGTGGACATTAGAAATATGCTATACACCTAAAATTGATGGAATTGATAATTTTGATAATCAGTCTGCAAGTTTCTCGGTTTACCCAAATCCTACCTCTGGTATGATTACAATTAATGGTAAATACATGGATGAAGTAAATATCGTAAATATACTAGGAGAAACAGTAGGTACTTACCAAGTAGGTGCTAAACGTTTAGAGTTTAATTTAGCAAACCAATCATCAGGAATTTATTTTATAAAAATAATATCTGGTGATACGCAAATCATCAAGCAAGTGGTTAAAGAGTAGTAGTGATTAATATGTAAATTAAAAAACTAGGCTCTCTTTGATGGTCTAGTTTTTTTTTAATCATAATTGAGAGTCATTTTTTTTATTGAGAATAGCAAAGGGTAATTATTAAAATAAACTATTAGTTATTATGAAACGATTTAATTCTTTTTTTCGAAAAACACTTTTGTTTTTATTGGTATTTATAACTATGTCAGCAGATTTGGTGAATCATTCTTTGTTTCAGAATTTACCTAAGATGTTAACTATTGGAGATTCTATTTCTTTTCAATACAGAAAATTTCTTGAAACAAACTTGATGGGGAAAGTTGATATGCATTGGTTAGGTAAGGCTCAAAAGCAGAAGATAAATGGAGGAGATACTAAAAGGTCTATTAAAAAAATCAATAATACCATTTTAACTATAAGATAAGTCATTTATCCTGTTTGTTTTTACACTC
>CAZEGV010000105.1:0-4453 GCA_964511645.1 uncultured Cytophagales bacterium | reverse complement strand
GTGTGTTCCATTTTGGAACTAACCTCTCAGCACGGTACTGTTAAAGGAAAATGAAAATTGTCTGAATCAGAATTTACAGGATGAATGGATTTGGAGGATTTTAAATGCTAAAGAAAAAATGGAATTAAACGACATTACTTATATAATAAATGGTTGTGCCATGAAGGTACACAATACACTGGGAAACGGATTTCAAGAAGTGATTTATCAACGTTGCTTATCCATTGAACTGGAAAGAGCAGGGTTGGGTTTTGTTCGAGAGCAAGATCATACCATTTATTACGAAGGCATTGATGTAGGTACTAGAAGAGCTGATTTTGTAGTAGAAGAACAGGTGATAGTGGAAATAAAAGCAGTAATAAATCTTGAAAATGTGCATTTGGCTCAAGCGAAAAACTATGTTGTGGCATACGGCAAACCAATAGGGTTATTAATCAATTTTGGTGCAACAAGTTTACAATTCAAAAAAGTGTACAACTCTAAGAATAATCCTGTTAATCTTAAAATCAATTAAATCATGATTCAGACAATTTGCATTACACAAGACCACCTTTTTGAAAGTGATTTTGATAAACTGATTAATAAACAATTGAGGGATGATATTTAACCATTCAGATTATAATACGCATTGGAAAACTACCTCTCTTGATGAGTTAGGAACATTTAAGCGAGGAAAATCAAAACATAGGCCAAGAAATGATAAGCAATTATTTGAAAATGGAGTTTTTCCCTTGGTTCAAACAGGTGAAATTAAAGGAGCGAATCTTTATTTAAATGAACATAAAGCAAGTTATAATGATTTTGGTCTCAAGCAAAGCAAGCTATGGGACTCTAACACTTTGTGTATAACAATAGCAGCCAATATTGCAGAAACAGCTATTCTTTCTTACCCAATGTGCTTTCCTGATAGTATCGTTGGTTTTAACTCTTTTAAAGGGAAGTCAACAGAGTTATTTGTTCATTATGTCTTTACGTTTATCAAGAGAGCAATTCAAAATGCAGCAAGTGGTAGTATTCAAGATAATATCAACATTGATTTTTTAACAAAATTAAACTTTAAAATACCTTCGTTTGATAATCAAAAACAAATAGCCAAAGTACTATCAGATTTAGATTCCAAAATCGAGTTAAACAACAAGATCAATAAGGAGTTGGAAGGGATGGCAAAGCTACTTTATGATTATTGGTTTGTGCAGTTCGATTTCCCCAATGCCAAGGGTAAACCTTACAAAACCTCTGGTGGTAAAATGGTCTTTAATAAAGAGTTGAAACGTGATATTCCTGAGGGTTGGGGGGATGGTACTTTATCGGATATTGCAAACATAACTATGGGGCAATCACCTCCTGGTGATTCCTATAATGAAGAAAATATAGGGACTGTTTTTTATCAAGGCTGTACCGATTTTGGTTCTCGGTTCCCATCGAATAGAAAATTCACCACTCAGCCTTCGAGATATGCTAAAAATGGTGATATACTTTTAAGTGTTCGTGCACCTGTAGGGGCAATAAATGTTGCTAATGAGGATTGTTGTATTGGACGAGGCTTGGCGTCACTGAATAGTAAGAATGATTGTATATCTTATTTGGATGGTGTGTTACAGTATATGAAACAAATATTTGATAGAAGGAATACTGACGGTACTACCTTTGGCTCAATTACTAAAGGTGATTTATTTTCATTAGCTGTTGTAAAGCCTAATGAGGAGGTATTAAGGAAATATGACACAATTGCAAAACCAATGTTCAAAAAACAAAATGCAATTGGCTTAGAAAACCAAAAGCTCTCAGAGTTACGAGATTGGTTGTTGCCTATGTTAATGAATGGTCAGGTTAGTGTTGGGGAGGAAGAATAGAATTGATGACTACAAGAATAAGTACAACTTTATAAAAAGCTATGGATTACAAAGCAAAAGCCAATGACAGTTTCAAAACCAAATGGAGTTTATTCTGTTTTAACTCACTCATTCATCCTTCTAAGGAGTTTTCTTTAAAGTCATTTCAAGATTTTAAAATTCTTCCAGAATTGGTCTCTATTTACGTCAACCAATACCATCAATATGAAAAAGAGGAGCTTTTAGATGATTCTGAATGGGAAGTCAGCGAATTAATGAAAGCTATGGAATCACAACTTGAAAATAGCTTAAAAACAACTTGTCAAGAGGACTATGTAGCTGATTTTGACAAGATGTTCCCAAAAGAGCAATTTGAGGCTTTGGGTAAAGACGAATCTTGTTATTACTGCGAACTCACTCTTTCCGATTTTGATGAATTGTACAACCACCACCTCATCAATAAAAAAGCAAACAGAGGTTTTGTACTAGAACTAGATAGAAAAACCCCCAACCTTGAGTACACGCCAGATAATTGTGTGATGTCGTGCTATTGGTGCAATAATGCAAAAACAGATGAGTTTGATACCGAAGAGTTTAAGGTTATTGGTTTAGTAATGGGAACAACGTTTAAGGCAAGGTTAGAGAAAAGGAAGGTGAACCAATAAAATAAACATGTCTGTAAATCAACAAGTAATAAAAAGGTATAAGATTATACTTAGAATATTGAGTCGTGGAGGTGAGTATTCTATGCTTTTTTTTCATACGGCCTGTGTAAATAGTGGTATAGAAGTAAAAAAAAGAACAGTTCAAAAAGATTTACAAAACCTGAGAGATGATGAGACTATTTTCAGCCAACCTCTTAATATATTTTACGATAAAAAGTCTAAAAAATGGTATTCAACAGGTATTCCTAAAAGTATTTACAGTGTAATTGAATTAGAAAAAGAAGAAATATCAGCATTGCTTTTTTACATAAAAACCCTCAAACAATATAGTGGCTATCCTATTTTTCAAGAGATGTCGCAAGCCATGAAAAAGATTATTGAGAATAGTAATATCTCAGTCGAAGCTAAACGTCTTTTTGAAGCAAATAATCTATTAGAAACAGAAAAACATCAACCAATTAAGGGGATAAAATTCATAACAGAAATTCTTGATGCTGTAAACAAGCGTAAGGTTCTAAAAGTTGCCTACCAAAGTTTTTATAGAAACGAAATAAAAACTTATAAAATTAAGCCTCTTCTTCTAAAAGAGATGAAGCAAATATGGTACATTATTGGTGAGGAAATTGATGGTTCAAAAATTAGAACTTTAGCTCTTGATAGAGTTAATTCTTTGGATATTTTAGATGAGTTTTTTGAGCCTATAGAATTTGATTCAGAGAAATATTTCAAGTATTCATTTGGTGTTACTGTTGAAAAGGAAGAGCCAAAAGAAGTTATTGTTTCATTTACTCCTTTTCAGGGTAATTATTTAAGAATGTTACCAATACATTCGACACAGAAAATACTTTTGGATAATGAAGAGGAATTTCGTGTTCAATTCACAGTTATACCCTCTTATGAGTTCTATTCAAAAATAAGGAGTTACGGAGAAGCTGCGAAAATAATTTCACCAGACTATATTGTAGAAGAGATTCAAAAATCATTATTGAAGGCATCGGAGCGATATAATTCAAAATAGTTTGATGTTTTTTTAGGTGACGCACGTGACATGCGTCATCCTTATGTTTTTTTGCAGTGTAGAAAAAAACATTTACACTAAAAAGGATAACTATGTCAAAAAAAAGAGAGACCGTCAATTACAACTTAAAAGACGGCAAGAAAGTTGTTTACAAAGGTATAATACCAGTTTAACTATAATATGAGTCTAATTTAGATTGAATTGTTTTTTGCAATATCGAGGAAAAATGATTTAGCATAACTGGTTAAGGTAAATTATTTTAACGAAGAGAGTGTAAAAAAACAAACAAGATAATTGACGTAGATTATAGTCAATATGGTATAACAACTGATTTGGAAAGAAGAGCTAAAGAGCATGCTGCCGATGGAAAGAAATTTACTCATATTCAGAAAGTAGGGAAAGTAAAAACAGAAAAAGGTGCAAGTAAAACTGAAACACAACAATTAGCTTCGTATCGAAAAAATAATAAAGGGGGGAACCCTAAGTACAACAAAACTAAAAACGGATAATAATGGCTACAAAAAAAGAAAAAACTTGGGGTGTTGTGATAGGCTTGGCTTTAGGAGGGATTATAGCAAATAAATATGCTAATCAACAAAATTTACCTGATAGTAATAAATGGAAATGTGTTTTAAAAGGTAGTATTTTAGGTATGGCTTCGGGTTATGGCTTTGCGTGTTTGGTCGGAAGTCCAAATGATACGGTTAACTACACACATTACAATAAAAAAGGAATACGTGTATATGAAGGGATAACTTTTGCTAACAGATTTGAGAAAAGAATGTCGGAACATAGAGCCAAAGGTAAAGTTTTCGCCAAGGTGATTAAAGACAAACCCAAACCAAGAATTGAAGCCTTGAAGCTAGAAAAACAACGAATTGTAGCGTTTAAACCAATAAATAATATTCAACATAATCGTAATTAAAGTATGAATAATA
>CAZEGV010000104.1:0-4469 GCA_964511645.1 uncultured Cytophagales bacterium | reverse complement strand
AGTGTAAAAACAAACAGGATAAATGACTTATCTTATAGTTAAAATGGTATAAATAGCTTATTACCAGTTTTTTGTAAAAAATTAAATAACGTTATACATTCGTCGGGTTAATAACAAAACAAACTACTCACCTTGCAATAGTCTTAATATAAATAAAAAACCAAAACATCATTCTTAATGTGACCAAGTATAAATCTCAGTCTTCTTTTGAGTCACTTCTCTCTTTATAAACATAAGTCACATCGTAAGGAATATCATAAGTAAAATTCACAGGCTTATCATCTTCTCTTTTTTTAGGCAACTCTGCTCCTGTTATCAATATATCTTTATAATAAAGTGATAAAATCAATCCTGAAAAAAAGCCCATTAGATGTGACTCCCATGATACTCCCTCTTTGATAGGAAACAAGCCCCAAAACATACTTCCATAGAGTAATACCATCAATAGTGCCATCGCAATACCATTTTTATTCTTTCTCCACAATCCCGAGAAAAACAAAAAAGACAATAACCCATAAATCACACCGCTTGCTCCAATATGGTAAGTATCTCCTCTAGCAAACACCCAAGTCCATAATCCCGTCATTAACCAAATGGTAAATAAAACTTTATTGGCTATCTTGTGATAAGTAATATAAATCAAAAAAATCAATACTACTATTGGAATTGAATTAGACAAAATATGATTCCAATCCTCTGAACTATGAATAAAAGGAGCAGTCAAAACACCCACTAAACCTCTTATCTCTCTTGGTTTTAAGCCAAAATGAGCAAATGAAGCACCCGATATTAGCTGTACAAACTTTACCAACCACATCAAAGATAAAACAGTTAAGCCTGTAAATATCCCATTTCTAAAATGCACACTATTTTTTATCTCTTTTTCCAAACAAAATTATTTTTTTTCAAAAACATTGATTTTACATCTTATTTTTCTCAAATTATGCAGTATGAAAACTTCAAGCAATATAACACCTTCTAGCTCTAAAAAAATTCCAATTAAACTTAAAATATCTGTAATTTTATATAAAATACTAGCAAGCATCGGGCTTTCGGTTGCCGATAAGATTGCACTCAAACTTTTTTATACCTCATATATTCCTAATAAACCTACCCCACCTCAATTAGCATTATGTAAATCGTCTAAAAAAACCAAGATAGAAATTAATAATCATTCTTTTTGGATACGTCGTTGGGGGACAGGTACAAAAAAAGCTATTTTAATACACGGTTGGGGCGGTTATTCGGTACAGCTAAATTCATTTATAGATGCTTTACTACAAAAAGGATTTGAAGTCATTAGTTTTGATGCTATTACCGAAAAAGACAAAGGAACGCCAAGTTCATTAATTGATTTTATTGCATTATTAGGTGCTGTTATGGAAAAAGAAAATAGTAATATTGATCTTTTATTGGGACACTCAATGGGTGGAGTTGTTGCAACACATTTTGCTTTTGACGAGAGAGTTAAGGCTTTAGGAGTAATTTCTTGCCCTGCCACGGCAGAAGTAATTATGACTAATTTCAAAAAAGAATTAGGCGCTACTAACAAAACGATTACTGCCATTAGGAAGCAAATAGTTGATAACTACGGAAAGTCTATCGATGATTATTTTCCTGATAAAATGTTTAAATACAAAAAACCTAGTATTCCTAGCTTGTTAATTCATGACGATTTTGATAGACAAGTTTCTATTAATCAACATCTTCAACTAAAAGAACTACTTCCCAACAATACTTCTTTTGTTTCTACAAAATGGGGCCACACCAAAGTTTTAGAAAACCCAGCCTGTATCAATCAACTTAATTCTTTTTTAAGCCAATCTCAAAGTACTATTTCTTAAGTGGAGAGTCAGGCTCATTGGCAAAATGTTTATACACTTGTTTATCAGCCAAACTAGGGGCAAACTTATTTACCTGTACTAAAGTTTTTCCTTGAGTTGTCAATATCAAATCTCTTTTTCTTTTGACAGTAGCAATCAGCACTGCTTCCGCCACCTCTTCGGCAGTCATCAGTTTGTCTTCATTTTTAGGAGACTGACCCTGCTGAGACCCATCAGACTTTAAGGCTGTATTTCTAATATTTGTTTTTACAAATCCTGGACTCACAACCAATACATGCACCTCATCGTGAATGAGTTCTATGCGTAAAGCTTGTAAAAAACCTTCCATAGCAAATTTAGAAGCAGAATAGGCTGTTCGAGCTGGCAAACCTTTTTTACCTGCAATAGAGGAAATCCCAATAATAGATCCTTTTGTTTTTTTGATATGAGACAGACAAGATTTGGTCATATACAAAGCCCCATAAAAGTTAACATTCATCACTTGCTTAAAGACATCTATTTCAATATCATCAAATAATGAACGCATCGAAATTCCTGCATTATTGATTAATACATCAATTTTCCCATAAGTATCCAACACCTTTATTATGGTATTATTACAATCTTCCTCACTGCTCACATCTCCGCTTATTGTCAATATAGTATCACAACCTTTTTGGATAAGTGTTTTTTTCGCTTCCGCTAATTTTTCATCACTTCTGCCCGTAATAACTACCTTAGCCCCTGCTTTTGCAAATGATTCGGCACAAGCCTCACCAATCCCAGAAGATCCTCCCGTTACAATTACAACCTTATCTTTCATGTTCATAAAGTAAAATTACAAACTTATCTTCATTTTGACTTCATAACTGTGATATTATCAAGTATTTTTGTCCCATGGGAAGAAGAAACAAAGTACAAAAAATACTTGAGCAACTAAAAGTGATTGATATGGCTGCCGAAGGGAAATGTATCAGTCGGTATGACAACAAAGTCTATTTTTCTAAATTTACCGCTCCTGGAGACATTATAGACCTAAAAGTAACACGAGACAAAAGTGCTTATGGGGAAGGTACTCCTATCAAATACCATCAAAAATCTTCTTTGAGAACAGAACCAGTTTGTGAGCATTTTGAAATTTGTGGCGGATGTAAATGGCAACATATTGCTTACACACATCAACTTAGTTTCAAACAAAAGCAAGTAAAAGAGACGCTTACACGACTTGCTAAAGTAGAACTTCCTGAAATATCACCAATTATTGGTTGCGAAAAGACCTATGCCTATCGCAACAAAATGGATTATACTTTTACCAACTATGCTTGGCTTACTAAAGAAGAATTAGACTCTGGAGAAATATTTGACCGAAGAGGTTTAGGCTTTCATGTGCCTGGCGGTTATGACAAAGTTCTCAATATCAACAAATGTCACCTTCAAGATGACAAGACTAATGTCTTTCGTAATTTTGTAAGAGACTATGCCTTAGAGAAAAATTATACTTTTTATAATATCCGTGAGCAAGTGGGGCTATTACGTAACCTCATTATCCGAATGACGGATACTGGAGAAACAATGCTTATTGTTCAATTTGGAGAGAATATCCCTGATGAGATTGAAGATGTTATGGGGGCTATAAAAAAACAATTCCCAGATTTAACGGCTTTACTTTATATCATAAATCTAAAGAAAAATGAGACCTTCCATGATTTAGACATTCATACCTATAGCGGAAAAGATTATATAGAAGAAGAAATGGAAGGACTACGATTTAGGATTGGTCCAAAATCTTTTTATCAAACCAATAGTTCTCAAGCTTATGAGTTATACAAACTCACACGAAGCCTAGCCGATATTCAAAAAACAGATATTGTTTATGACCTTTATACAGGGACGGGAACTATTGCTCTATTTGTAGCCAAATTCGCCAAAAAAGTAATAGGTGTAGAATATGTGCCAGAAGCAATAGAGGATGCCAAGCTTAACGCAGAGGTTAATAAGGTAGAAAATGTAGACTTTTATGCTGGTGATATGAAAGACGTTTTAAACAAAGAATTTGTAGATGAAAATGGACAACCCGATGTAATCATTCTTGACCCACCAAGAGCAGGCATGCACCCTAGCGTAATAGATACCTTATTAAAAATTGAGGCAAAACGAATTATTTATGTGAGTTGTAACCCCGCTACTCAAGCCCGTGATTTAGAATCGCTTGATGTAAGGTACAAGGTAACTGCAGTACAAGCTGTAGATATGTTTCCACAGACCCACCATGTAGAAAATATTTGTAAGCTGGAACTTAGGTCTTAAATTTTTTTGATGAAAAAGGGTGTGAAACATTATGTTTTACAACCCCTTTCAATTTTAAGGTATCGTATAGTTACGATTGAATTATTTTTGCTCATCGTTGCAAGGCTACGAATACCCCATTTCTCACAAAACTGAACCATAACTCTCAATATACACCCACATCACCTAAACAGGAATTGGCATAATCAAAAACCCTTTAGATGATTTTGAGTTATGGATATTTTCGCCTAGATTGTATTCTATATCGAGTCTCAAAAATTATTTTACAAAAAAATATGAGTTCCAGATATATAGGAAATATACGGAACAGTTCCGTATATACGTACGTTGTAGTTCCAC
>CAZEGV010000103.1:0-4683 GCA_964511645.1 uncultured Cytophagales bacterium | reverse complement strand
AAAATGTAGTATAAATTAACATTAATCTGTAGCCGTATTTTAGGACTAGACACTTTGGCTATAGCCTGTTTTTCGCATACACGAAATTGTGTATCTTTGTGATTCGGTTATGTGGGACATTGCAACTTCTTTTTTGGCGATTTGAGGAGGTAAAATAACACTATCCATCAGAACAGAAAAGTAGAATCTCTACTTTTCTCGTTCTGAAAAATATTATTATAAACTCAAATCTAAAAGTTGCATTTATTACTTGAACTTAAGTTCATTAATCTTCCCATAAACAAAAATACTAATAATTAGACTTGTATTATAATTTAATTGGTATAATTAAAAAGTTGCATTTGTGACTTGAATTCAGCTTATATTAAATTATGGCATAAAAAAAGCCATCTATCAATTGATAAATGGCTTTTTTATTAAGTATAAAATATTTTAGAACTTGACTAAGAAACCAATGTTTAATGCTTCTTTAAACTGAACTCTTGGTTTTGCTCTTGCACCATTTTCTCCAGCAATCAAGATATCATCATCATAAACTAATAAAGTAGAGAATGTAGTACTTAGGTATTTATTTACTTTAAATACAGTAAGTGTTTCCCAGTTTACATCAACATGTCCGATAGATGCATAGCTTTGAAATAATGTAACATTTGATCCGAAGCTAACATTTTCTGCTAACTCTTTAAAATTAACACCTGCTTTAATTAAAGAACCAAATTCTGTTCTTAAGTTTTCACCAGGGTCTACGCCAAATGCTCCAATTGAGGCTAAATTGTCATTAGCAACAATAGTAATTTTACCTGCTATTGGTGAGATTAAGGCATAGAATTTTTTATCTTTATTGTACTCAAAACCCGCTGCTATTAACGTATAAGCAGGGGCTAATGCTTCTGAGATAAGACCAGCTTTAAGTTCCCCAGCCTTTGTTGTAGCATCAGTAGCATAAACATAACCTGGTGCCATTTGTGTACGAAAATCTAATAAGGCTGCCGCAGACCATTTTTTAGCAATTTTATATCCATATCTAGATACTAAGATAATTTGATCGTCTGTTTTCTTAAATAGTTTTTCTTTTCCTCCTACTTGTGCTACACCGTAAGATAAGTCTAAGCTATTTACCCAAGTAGATTTTTTATTTTCATAATTTGCTCTTAAATTTAATAAAGATCCAAAAGAAATTGAACTCTGACCACCACCTGCCCAGTTTTTAAGCCCTACTTGTGTAAGATTGATGTTGAATGCTCCACCTAAATCCCAATTAGTAGAATCGGTAGTTTCGACTTTTGTTTTTGGGGCAGTTAATTTTGCTGCTTCTCCAGCAAGTTTATCTTGTGCTATCACAGATGAACCGATGATAGTCATTGAAATGATAGTAATTAATTTCTTCATGTTCTTTTATGGTTTTATTAACAAGGCACAAATATAGATAAAAAAACTATTAGTCACTTATAATGAGTTGGTTAAAAGCTTGCTTTAGCACTAATTACTAAATTTCTTCCTGCTGATGCTAATCCCGAACTATACGTTCGATACAGCTGATTGGTAATGTTTTCTAAACCTAAATTAAAAATTAAAAATCGCTTAAATTGATAACTAGCTTTTAGATTAATGGTATACCAGCTTGGGACATAGGTGTTTCCATCTTTATCAATTCCATAGATTTCCACCTTGTTTCGTTCGTTCAAGGCTAGTTTTTCATGTGTTTTACCTCCACTATATTGACTATACAAGCTAATGATGATTTTAGGTCGCTTATACTGTAAGGTACTTTGTCCAAACCACGGAGCTGAATGCCTAGAAGGGGTAAGTTTTCCATTCTTCTGTACGTTTTCACCTTCTTGAATATTAATCTGACTAGAAAATAGAAATCGTTTACTTAATTTGATTTTAAGTTCACTTTGTAATCCATAAACATGAGTCCTTTCGAGGTTCTGAATGGCTTGAATTCTACTGAGGGTGTCTTGGTAAATAATAAAATCTTTACCTTCAAAGGTGTAATCATCTCTTACAAGTGTATTTGTAAGTAAGGTGTAAAATCCTGTGATATTGATTTGTACTTTCTTTTTTATGTTTTTAGTAATGCTAAGTTCAGCATTATAAGCATACTCAGCTTTCAAATTAGGGTTAGGGACAACTACTGCACCTGGCTCGGAATCAAATATTTTTCCTATATCATCTATGTTGGGGGCTCTAAACCCTGTTGATAAATTAGTGCTGAATAACCAAGTAGATGAGGGATAGTAGACTATGCCCAAATTACCTGTAACCGAACTATTGGCATTTTTAGTTTCAAGAAATGGTAAGGAAAATAGAGAGGTGTCAAATACCGCCTTTAAGTTAAAATAATTATACCTAACACCAGCATGAATTGAAAAACTATCAGTAACAGCATATTCTTCTACTAAATAACCCGCAACAGAATTCCAGCGAGCATTAGGATAGCGAGACACCGATTTTGATACTCTTCTATTGTCAATGTTTTGGCTTATCCCCTTAGAGTTTACATCATTCACAACTACCTCTGAACCATAATAAAATGTATGCTTTTTATATTTCTTCAAAAAATCAGCGTTAAGAGAAAAAGCGTTAACTTGCTCGGTGTTGGTATAGCGAGTATCGTCATTAAATCCTCTATTTATTCTACTTTCTTCAAAAAACTGATGAGCTATCCGTACAATGTATTTGTTAAATAAGAGGTGTTTTTTTTTATTTTGAACACTAAGGTTGTTCATGACCCATTTTTGAGGGCCATAATCCCATTCTCCATAACGGGGGTAATTGTTTTTCATTCGGTTATGGCGGTCATATCTGCCAAATGAACTAGTTTCTGAATAGTGGAAGCCATAAGTAATAGATAAACTGTCTTTAGGTGCGTAGCGTATTTTTTGCATAAAATTAATTTGAGAATACCCAGAAGGATTTTGAAGTCTAGGACTGTTATTATCAAGCACTGTATCACGGTTATTAATTCTAGTAACATACTGAGGGCGTAAAAATTCGTCTGGTCCATGTTTACCCATTTTTAAATCCCCGTAATCCGTTGAGGTTATACTGGTTAAAAAAGCCCATTTTTTTGTCCCTACATTAAAATCAAAATGGGCTGTTTGTTCTTGGTTAGCACTACTGTATCTTAATACTCCATTTCCTGTAAACAAAAACGTAGTATCCTGTGCCAATTGAGCTTGTAAAGTCTGGAAGCTCATTACACCGCCTATTGCATCACTTCCATATACTACGCTTCCTGGGCCAAATAGCACTTCTGTTGTTTCTATTGTAAAAGGGTCTAATGAAATCACGTTATGTAAATTTCCTGATCTAAAAATAGCATTGTTCATCCTTACCCCATCTACACTATATAGAAGCCGATTGGCAGAAAAGCCTCTAATCATTGGGCTACCTCCTCCTTGTTGACTTTTTTGTATCATCACTTTTCCTGAACTGCTGAGCAAATCGGCAGTTGTTTGAGGGTTTTGTAATTCACGCTGTTTTTTATCTAAACTATGAATTGAGAAGGGTGTCTTGTCTTTTTTTTGTTCCCATTTATTTGCAGATAACACCACTTTAGGCATTTCAATTGATCCATATTTCATTTTGAGCACAAAATTATTTTTTTGTAATGAAGAGAAAGAAGTAATAGCTTTGGAGTATCCGTAAGTAAAAATCTCAATTGTATCAGCATTGATAAATGCACTAATATCACACTGCCCCATTTGACTACTAATAATTACTGTATCTAGGGATCTGATGGTTACAGCAGGTATACCGTTACCTTCTTCGTCCTGAATAGTGAGTGTCTGAGCAATACTACTTGTAGCCAAGAGGTTCAAAAAAAGAAATAATATTTTTCGTGAATTCATCAGGAACAAAAGTACTAAAGAATTTGAATTAAAAAAGGATTACAAAGGTCTTAAGATATCTATTTTATACTATATTAACTATAAGAAGCTGATAAATCTATCAGTAGACGGACTTTATTACGGTTATTCGATTCCGTTTTTCACGGAAGAGTAGTGTGAGAGGCGAACTCCAATGTCATTAAGTTAAGGAAATTGATTATCTTTGTAGAGAGCAAAGTGAGAATAAAAAATTACTGTCATCCGAGTAAAAAACAGAGAAATTAAGCAAGTTTGAAATCATCTTGAAATCATCCAATTTATTAAAAGGGCTTCACCGATGGTGAAGCCCTTTATTTTTCCGAAGTTGTTGTTACTACGCATACTACTAAAAAATCTGGACATCCTGTTTTTTTTCAACTTCTTTCTATGATTCCAAAGAAAATCATAGACCAATCAGTTATAGAGTTTGACTCCGATAAATACTATAAAACAATGACCACTTATAAGCAGTTTGTGTTCATTCTCTATGGCGTACTAAAGTTCGCCTCTCACACCAGCATACGTACGGGTCTCGTATACGGCGGTTCGTAAAGCAAGGCATGTTGCTCTTTACACCAACAAGCCCTTTCCACTACTTTTAAGATAAGGCTATACATGAGTATTCCTTATCGAATTTTCATTTCACAATACGTTCTGTCCTTCATCAACTTGTGAGTACTCCGATGTTATCCCTGAGGTATCGGCTCAATTCCCGTTGACTACTATGACTTCTGCTGACTTCTCTACATAACCAACTCAAGACCGTTGCAAGGTGAGTAGTTTATTTTTCCAAAATTTTGTATCTTTA
>CAZEGV010000102.1:0-4751 GCA_964511645.1 uncultured Cytophagales bacterium | reverse complement strand
TAGCTAGCTATTTCAAATAGCTAGCTAGAAACTTGTTGAGTTTATTAAAAAACAGTACTTTCTGTTTACTTGATCCAAAACCATGATCGCCTTCAGGATCAAAGTACCACTGGTAATTTTTGTGGTATTTATCTAGCATCAGTTTTAATCTAAAAGCCTGTTCAATATCAACAACGTCATCTTTTTCACCATGCGCTAACAACAAGGGTACTTTAAGTTTTTTTACCAAATAGACAGGCGAAATTTCTTTTAACTTTTTAAATTCGTCGCGAACATCTCCAATATATTCTTTGCTCCATTTAATTTGGCTATCACTTAATTTGGTAGAGTTTAAGTGTAAGTTAATATCGCTAACGCCGGCCCAATTAGCTGCACATTTTATTAACTCTGGGTGTTTAATCGCTAACATGGTAGCAGCATAGCCACCATAACTCATACCAAAGACGCAGACTTTATCCGCATCAATTTCTTGACGCTTTGTTACCTCAATCGTAGCTTGATAAATATCTTCAAGCATTAGATTGCCCCATTGTTTCTTGCCCGCTTCTTTTAACTCCTTACTGTAACCCGACGATCCTCTGAAATTAACGCGTAGTATTGCATACCCTTCATTCACTAGAGACTGACTAATTTCATCATAATAAAGCGTATCGAATACACCAATAGGACCACCATGAGGTACAACAACTAAAGGAATTTTATTTTTCACATTCTTCGGTAAATTTAATATATAAGGAATTGATAGATTATTAACGTCAACATAACCCTCTATCTGTTGACTAGCTAATTTTGAGCCAAGCCGGGGGAAGCGAATACCAATATTTTTGGCATTCCCTGTTTTCATATTATAAAGTGAGAACACGCCAGGGTTGCTAAAACTTTCAGCGTACACAACAGCTATATTATTAAGACTACTATTAATAACAACTTCTAGTTTAGCTTTTGAATGAACAGGCTCTTTTGTTATTTCAATTTTCTCATCATCAAAAAACTCAGTTTGAAGTTTTCCATTATTTATTACTTGAACTCCAACTATTTTATCATCATTTGTTTGTATAACATCCGTAATTTGAAATGCTTTCGATTCATAGATTAATTCTTTTTTATCTGTAATGAAATTGATCTTATAAAGAGAGCGTATTTCTCCTTCATTAAAATCGAGACAATAAAAAGTATCTTTTTCACTCGTAATAGCTATTGGGAAAAATAGTTTTTCTTTAACCTTTTTTTCTTTTCTTTTACCTTTACTAGTTTCCGACCAAACTTTAATCTTTTTACTTTTATCCTTATCATCAAATGAAGATAGTTGCAGCTTACCCTCTTTATTAAAGTGCAAAACAGCTTTAACTTTATTATCTTCCCCAGTGAACCAGCGAATGGCATAACCTGAAATAGACTTCACTTGTGATGATTTTTTAAATTGCCCTCCATCTCTACGATCTAACTTGCCAAGGGCTTTATCATGTAAAGCCAATTTTCTAACATCAATTTTATAAACTCTCGAGTTAATACCATTTTTAGCGTATAAAAAAACATTTTCTTCCGAATTAAGAGCGCTTACCATCCCACCCCTTGTTCTTACGCTATAAATTTCGGATGGTTTAGATGCTCTAGGAATACTGACAATAAGCATGTTTCTTTTTACTTTAGTATCTAGTAAATTCTCTACACCTTTTTTTATTTCTATTAGCTCTACGGCAATATGTTGGCTATCAATCCAAATCAATTTATTTAGAGAAGCTTCTCCTTTTTTATTGAATTTAGCTACATCAATTAATTGTTTAACTTCTGAATTTTTAGTAGCGCGTAAATTAAGCTGTTGTTTTCCATCTACTATATCGATAGTAGCAATATATTTTCCATCAGGACTGACTTTAGCTATTAGTAAGCTCGGTGGTTGAAAAAAATCAGCTCTACTAATTTCATTCGATGCGAAGCAAGTTAAATGAGAGATAGATAATACTAACAGCAGAAAAAGGCGATAGATTCGGTTCATCACTTTTTCAACTCCATTAAAAAGTCATCAAAGTAACCTAAATTATTAGCTATTGGATAATCAACTAAAAGGTTAGCCAGTTGCTTGTTTATTTTTTCTTTGTGAAAAGCCAAACGATTAATTAAGTTGATATCAGCTGAGTTAGAGCTTCTCTCTTTGGCAATATTAAGTTCTCCAATATAATTAATTTTTCCTCTCTCAATTCCAAAACGCCAAGAACGATTGTTTTTTGTTGTTCTCTGATAAGGTAGATCGTGAAACGGTATATTAACTTTTTTAATTTGATAGTTTCCTTCAATCAATGGTAAAAGATAAAATCCTTTTTCCTTATTTTCTAAACTAACAATGTAATTTTTATAAAACTTTAACTTTTTAAAATATTCACTACTCTTCTTTCGGCCTCTAAATTTCGAAAACTCAATTGATGATGAAACACCTTCACAGTTAAGAAAAATTAATAAATAGCCTTGGTCACTCTCTAAAGCCTGCACTTCTCCTGGAGTCACTAGTGTAACTATGTTAGTTTCTGCATTGGTTTGGTAGGCGAAAACAAAAAAAAGAACAAGAAATATCTTTAGTTTATATATTCTATTCATAAAAACGTTGTCTGAAATTATTTACTGTTAGTGTAAATACAATTGCTTTATCATGTAAAGATATTTCTTTGATTTACCATGAAAGGGACATTCAGATGATTCTCATCAAACCACTTATTAAAGCCGTAGAAGGGTTAACTTTTGTTTCCTTGATGATGTATATAGTGGGATGCGCGACAGGAGGCATTGCAACGGCACCCTCACTAACGAGTAATACCAAACTCAGTCATGATCAAGGAATAGTAATTGCAAAAATAGTTAATGCTGGAGGACACCCCTTATCATTTAATCAATTAGCTTTGGCTCCTAAAAACCTTAACACATCCAAAAACATTAAAACTGAAAATTTAAAAGCTATAAATACTCCATTAACGACAACCACACTTTTTGCTGCACCAGTCACAGTAGGCAGTTATTCCTTACACAGTATCCGGTCACATTACCATAGTTCCAGATTCAGGTACTCTCCTTTTGCTACTACTGATGCAAAATTTGGAACATTTGAAGTTATAGCAGGTCAAGTAACTGACCTTGGCACTATAGTCTACTATCCCAAGCCTGCTAAAGATAAATATATAGATCTTTTATTACGACTAAAAACTGATGAAACTGCTCAAATATTAAAAGACTATTTCCCTTTTTATAACAATCGTAATCAAAAAATCAATTCGTGGAATGATAACGATTTGGATGAAGAGAGACAAAATAATTACATTTCGGTTGCTCAAAACCCTGTGACTTATAATGTTAAATATTTAGCTCCTGATAATAGCTTGTATTTTATTGGTAAGCTTGGCGTTATTATAAAAAGAAGCGCCGATGGTGATTGGTCTGTCGATGCAGTTGATATTAATAGTGATTTAACCACTATAGAACAAAATATTAAAGGTGATTTGTTGGTTGGAGGCAATGAAGGAAAAATATTTTTAAAACGTGCTGGAGAATCTAATTGGAAAAACATTTCACTTTCGGTAAATAATGATATAGAACAAGTCATTATGAAAAATGACGGCCACATAGATATTATTACAAGACAAGAAACTGATTTATCTATTTATCGTGCTAGCATAGTAACTCCTACTCCAGTTTGGAAAAAAATGGCATATTACAATAGCGTAGAGGGGTGGAAACAACCTAATATCAAAACAGATTCTAATAGAGTTATTGATACCAAAGATTCCTCAGGAAAGGAAAGAATCGATAACGTTAGCATTGAAAAAGAGAAAGAACGACATTTTATCTCAATTGTTCTGAGTTCGATGGAGCATAATTATGCAATAAAATCTGGTGAGATGACAACTTATCAATATAACCCCGTAACCTGGGAAGTTGCTGAAGAAGAAATCAAAATAGCAGCAACTTTTTCATCTGGCGTTACAAAGTTAGGAGTGGATCTATCAAGATACTGGAATTCAAAAATCCCTTCGAGCTATTATAAATTTAACAAAAAAACCAACAAGTGGAGAGAGATATCTGGTAAGACATTCCCAAAATCATGTGGGAAAAATGATAAAGAATTAGATACGAAATGCCACAATAAAGAGAAGCTAAGCAGCCGTTATCAAAAGAGTTTTTCATTTTTATCTCCACCATGGTTCCACTCTGAATTATCCGCGACAGCAATTGTGACTGTTGAGGAGCAAGATCTTTGGACTAGGGACAGGACCCTTGTAACAAAGATTATTACTACAAAAGACGGCGGGGAAATCTGGAGAATGACTGGCTATGAGTTACCAAATAAATATTGCACCGACATTGTAGTTAGCGTTAAAGAACATCTTTTACTTTCATGTAATGGTGTAAGTAGTGATATGTATAAATCTCATGACTATGGAAAATCATGGGAACAAGTAAGAGAACAAGAAAATTTTTAATCAAGATAATGACTAGGAGAATAACAATGAACAATAAAGGGGGTGTAGATCTGCCTCTGAGCATAAAATCAATCACTTAGCGTTAATAATTAGTCAAATTTGATCAAACCATCACAGAATTGTACGCATAAAAAAAGCACACTTTGTTTTGCATAAACAAAAAATTAATTTCATTTACAAAGGTGCTTTCCATGTCACTATCTCACGCTGAGTCAATAACCGCAATAACAAGTATTGTCCAATATGAAATGAGCCTGAAATTAAGGTGGATTTTGTTCATGATCT
>CAZEGV010000101.1:0-4786 GCA_964511645.1 uncultured Cytophagales bacterium | reverse complement strand
TGTCTAATCTGCAGTTGTGCTTTGTCTAATATATTTTGATATAAATCTTTCGCATTGTCATCTGGTTTAACGGGAATATCGATTTGACTGAGTATTGGCCCCGTATCGGCTCCCTCCTCCATTCTAAAGAATGTCGACGCAGTAACCTTCAAACCAAGTGCTAAGGTCCATATAATCGGATGTCTTCCCCGATTTTGCGGTAATTTTGCTGGATGAAATCCTATAGCACCTTTTGGAGCCATAGTTAAAAACTCATTAGCTAGAAGGTAGCTCCAACCGAAACAATAGATGACATCAGTCTGATAACTGCGCATGAATTTTACGCTTTCCCCCTTCTTTTTGCTATCTTCAAAGTGACAAGGAATATTATATTGTTCGCACACATCAGACAAGTTTACGTAGTCTGCATTATATGACGATTGTTTTTTGGTAATTACAGCAACGACTTCGATTCCATAATCTTTCATTTTCAGGAGCGTTTTAATAGCCATTAAGCTCGATTCAACGCATCCAATAAACCCTACTTTCATTCGGGGATACTCAAATTGTTAAACGACTTACGGATAATACCATCTAGGGGGTAACTAATTAGTTGCTCAACAATACTAGTAGATGCATCTCCTTTTCCATATGGGTTTTTTAATAACTTACAGCTTTCCTTAAATTCAGTACTCAAGGCTGTATCTAACGCTAATCTAATTGTGTTGGTAGATTCATCACAATTTAATACTGTACCACCGGCTAAACGGCCTTTCTGTCGATTACCAATATTTATTGTCGGGACCATAAACGTCGGAGTTTCAATCAAACCACTTGACGAATTTCCAATTACGCACTCGCAAAACTTCATCAAACTAAGGTAACGTAGTTGTCCAAGGGATTGAACCAGAAGGACACGTTCTGGATTTAGTGTTTTATATTCATCAAGAATTTTAATAAGTTTTCGGCCATGTGTATCGGCATTCGGGTAAGTAATTACAAGTTGGTATTCAGGATATTCATCTAATACTTTTAATAAATTAACTAACGAATCAGACGCGCCATCATTTTCTAAAGTAACCGGATGATAAGTGACCAATAAATATGGCTGATTTAATTTAAAACCAATAGCTGAGGAAATTTCGTCTCGTTTAAGTAGATCAAGCTTAACAATGCTATCGACTCCAGGGGCTCCGAAATTGAAGACTCTTTCAGGTTGCTCTCCAAGTTGCACTATTCTGCTTCTATATTGCTCAGTTGCAGCAAAATGAAGATGAGACATTTTGGTGATAGAATGACGAACAGCTTCATCAATTAATCCTTCTGTTGTCTCACCACCGTGTATGTGAGCTATGGGCACACATGCAATCATTGCAGCTTGTGCGACCGCCATCGATTCAAATCGGTCCCCTAGTATTACAATTATATCTGGTTTTTGCCTTTCCAGAGCTTCGGCAGAATTAATTAATGCTAACCCCATTGATTTTGATATTCCAACCGCTGAATCAGAAGACAATAGGAACTCCATTCGTTCTACAATCGGAAAACCATCGTTTTCTATTTGACTAACAGTAAACCCAAACTCAGGAGACATATGCATGCCACCAACATAGAGTTGCAGCTCCACGTTTTTGGAGTCGTGCAATAATTTTATTACCCAATACAGCAATCCATACTCAGCTCTGGTACCAGTAAATACTGCAATTTTACGCATTATTCGACTTCCTCAGCAACAGGTGAACTTGGAATATTAACTAAAGTGGATTCCGCCCATTCAGAAACAGTTAAATCACCACGCTTAGCATTTTTAAACATTGGTAAACGATGCATTAATTTCCATACTGGCCTAGTCATTACACCCTGAGCATTCGTTTCTTTAATCAATATTTCTCGAGCTTCCCTATTTGGGCAAATGATTGCATTCAACCAATAATTAGATTGTGCATATTTAGGCTCCGTGAAAAACTTAAAACCTGTGCCATCAAAAAGGCTCTTATACTGCTGCGCTAACTCTCTTTTCTGCATCAAGAACTTAGGAAGACCTTCCATTTGAGCACAACCAAGTGCAGCATTTAAGTTTGGAAGCCGATAATTAAACCCCGGTTCATCATGAAAAAATTCATAGGGGTGAGGAACCTTGGCTGTTGTTGTGACGTGCTTAGCACGTATCCCATCATCAAATTTTTGACATAGCACTATACCTCCACCGCCGGTAGTAATAATTTTATTACCATTGAAACTAAGAGCACTAAAATGACTAAAAGTACCGGTATGTTGGCCTTTGTAAAATGAACCTAAACTCTCTGCCGCATCTTCCACTAGGGCTATATTCCACTTAGCGCAGACAGCTAATAACTCATCAAGTTCTACAGGATGACCAAAAGTATGCATAGGTACTACAGCACGAAATACCTGCTGAGTAATTTGATGCTGACTTAAACCATCATTATTAATAAAAGCATTATCTTCAAGGTATGCATCCAAAGCCTTGGGACAAAGGCCTAAACTTTGTTTAGACACATCAACAAATACAGGTTCTGCACCCATATGATATAGAGCATTGCAGGTAGCTACAAAAGTAAGGGCTTGTGTAATAACCAAATCTCCCGACTTAACCCCTGACATATACAATGCAGTATGCAATGCAGCAGTGCCATTAACAGTCGCAATAGCTTTAGCTGCACCTGTATAGGCTTCTATTTGTTGTTCAAATTGATCAACATATTTACCTACACTGGATACAAAAGTACTGTCAATTGTATTACTTACATATTCTTTCTCATTACCTGAAAATGTTGGAGCATGAAGAGGAATAAACTCTTTTGTTTGGTATATATTTTGAACGAATTTTACTAATTTAGTATGCATATTTATGCCAGTTACATTTTGCCATCGAGATATTTACCAGTTTCTTTATGTCCAAAGCTAGGAAGAATTTTAAAAAATAGTTCAACAATTTCATCTTTTGTCCAAGCTTTATTTTGTTTTAACTTTTTGATTGTTTGTTCGAATACCTCTATTAGCTCTGAGTCAAATAATGCTTCATTTTTGATCACACCTAAGTTTTCAAATAATTCCATATCTAATGTTTCGTTATCAGTAAAAAACTCCTCAAAATCTTTTTCACCGGTTGTATCGCTGTTAGTAAATAAACAAGGCCATTTTCCTTGTTGCGGTAAGCTATATGCAAGCTCTCTTGCTTCATCTTCAGAATCGCATAAATGAGGCTCATATCCTAATTGCTTAAGATATTTTATAGCAATATCAGCAAAAGTAATTAAATGAAGTGACTCACTTAGTTTAGGGAAAAATATATCTCTATTTTCGCCAAAGATGCATGACATCAAACAAAGCTCGCCAGATTCTTGAGGGGTAACAAAGTAGCGCTTAATATCTTTAGGAGCAACAATAGGCTGGCGTTTTTGAATGCGTTGATTAAAGCCATGTAATAATGAGCCATCCGAAAATGCTACATTGGCAAAACGCGCAGTAGATATTGAAATATCAGCACTGCGTCGCATTAAAAACATTTCCATAATGCGTTTAGAAGCCCCCATCATATTTACAGGATTAGCTGCCTTATCTGTTGAAACACAAAAATATTTTTTCGAACCATTTACAGCAGCTTGTATCATGGTTTTTTCAGTATTAAATATGTTGACGTCGATCATTCGCATTAACGTATATGCGTCTTTCTCGCTACGAACATGTTTAAGAGCAGACAAGTTTAATACATAATCATACTTACCGTCTGCTTTTATAAACGCATCATATTCTGTAGAGCCTATGTCCAAAGCAAAGGTTTGAAAATCTCCTTCTATGTAACCAAAAGAACTACGTATATCCCTGACTAACTCAACCATATTGTTTTCACTAATATCTACAACATGGATTTTTTTTGGATTTCGTTTAAAGATTTCTTTTGTAACAGCTTGCCCAATAGAACCCGCACCGCCTAATACTAAAAAAGTTGAGCATGAAACAATTCTACTCAGTTCCTCTTTATTGTTTACTATATCCTCAGTAAAAAGATCTTTATCTCTTCCAATTAGCGTTAGTATATTATTCATACAACTTTATTTTCCCAAAATAATTACTTGAATTATATATTACTTTATAAATTACATTTTTTTAGATGTGAAATAACGAAATAAAACTACAAGTAGAGATAAAAAACCTCCCAATATAAAACCTAGAACAACAACAATCCTTTTAGGTTTAGATTTTTGCTCTTCAACTCTTGCTGGGCTCAATGTTTTAAAAACATATTCATCACTAACTTCAGCTAACATTAGAGTCTTAGTCTGTTCTTCTATCAACTGATAAAAAACTGATTGCATATCATAAAATCAGTTACGAGTTACGAGTTACGAGTTACGAAGAATTGTAATTGTCTTGCTTTGCTTGTCAATATTCTTGTAACAACCGGTACAGGGTACATTTCAAAAAATCGTTCCACTCTTTCTACCCCACTATTGTTAAAAGTTCTAGTGTTTCTGCATGATTTTTTTGTGTAGCACATCAGGAGCAAGATCAGCATCGTTTGGCCAGCACACTACTCCGTAGTCATCGATCCTTACTAAAGAAAAATATTCTGCTTTTTTTAGTGGCTCAAACATTGTACCGAACAAACGATCAGCAATTGAAATTTCTCCCTTTATACCATCGTCAAAAGTGAGAGCCAGGACAAAATCTGGTTTTGCTTCAACATGAATGACTTTAACCATGATTACTCCAAAGGTTCAATTTTATCTAAAGGTTGATGTAATTCAGCCAACTCCCAATCGTGCTTTAATTCATCACGATG
>CAZEGV010000100.1:0-5042 GCA_964511645.1 uncultured Cytophagales bacterium | reverse complement strand
GAGTGTAAAAACAAACAGGATAAATGACTTGTCTTATAGTTAAAATGGTATTAGTGCCGCAGTAGAAAACAATAAGAACGCAGCAAAAGATGTAGCTGTTCAAAAAAATGCGGAAATACTTCGGAAAAAATCCCTGAGTTTGATTCAATATATTCAAAAGCTAAAAAAATCTCTTATCGAAAAAACGGGAGGAATAGGAGAAGACGGAAAGTATAAAGGGGCTAAAGAAGAAGAGAAGGTAGCGCAATATATGCTAGGAAGCGGAGATACTCAAAACGGGGAAGGTTATACCTTACAAAAAAAGTTAGACGCTTATACACTTTCGCTAAATGCAATAATGAAGACATCCAAAATAGGAAAGGAATTTAACAAAATGGCTTTGGATGCTAAGGATGACCCGATGTTTGCAAAAGATTCTGATCAACGAAAGAAAAGCTTTGCTCAAATCAACTTTGAAGGTACACCTCTAGTAGCAGCGTTGGCTGTACTGAGCGAGAAGGAATCTTCGCTGAGAGCGATAGAAAAAGAAGCGTTGGGCTTATTGTCAGAAAAAATAGGCGGAGAGATAATTCCAGTAGATAGAGTAAGACCCGTTGTATTGTCTAAGTCTCAATACGTAGTAGCAGGACTAAAATATGAAGCAGATTTATTTATGGCGGCTTATTCTAGTTCTTTCAAACCCCAGATGACGTACAATGGCAATAGCTTGGCTGTGGACGGAGAGGGTGCTGGCAAAATAGATTTCAGGGCAAGTGGCGGAGGTTATAATGCCGACGGAATTGCTAGAAAAATTTGGAAAGGAACGATAAGCTATCCAAAATCTGGAGGAGGAGATTCTCTTTACCAGATTGAGCAAGAGTACTTTGTGGTACGCCCTACGATAGAAGTAAAAGCGGCAGCGGTAGAAGTATTGTACCGTAACTGTGGTAATGAAATAGATATTCAAGTACCTGCATTAGGTGCTGAGTATAACCCTAGCTTTAGCATAACGGGTGGGAGATTAATTCCCAAACCTCAAAAAGGAAAAGTTGTGATTGTACCTACTGGAAACCGTGTTAAAATTGGAGTGGCTAATAACGGATCTCACATTGGAGATAAAAAATATAGAGTAACGTCGTTGCCAAAGTCAATAGTAGTCATCACGGTAGACGGTCGCCCGATAGATCCAATAAGAGGAATTACTAAAAGTCAATTGTCACGCCTTAGGATTAAAATAAAGCCCGATCCAAGTGTTGCTTCTTTGTTGCCGAGAGATACTAGGTATTATATAGATGAGTGCACAGTAACGCTGGCAGGTGGACGTGTCTCTAAAGGTTCAGTATCTTTTGATGGACATAATACCCAACCTTTAAGGAGATTTGTTAATACAATTAGTCCAAACTCAAACCTGAGAGTAGTAATTGAGGTAAAAAAAATAGTGAGGAAGAATTACTTGAACCAACGAGTCCCTGTAAGGATGCCTGTAACTATTCAACAAGCAGTAATTCGTTAGTTATTTTTTTTTGTAACAAAAGCCTACACCTTACGGTGTGGGCTTTTGTTTTTACCAGCCCCAATCCTCTTCTCCGTCATCAGAGTCTTCACTATCTAGTTCGGTATCTTCTGGATTGTCTTCATTCTCTTCTTCCAAGTCTTTTGGTAAAATAATTTCCTCTTCTTGGGGTTCTACTTGTAGTAAATCATCATCACTTTGGTATTCTTCAGTAGTTTCAGTGTCTTTGAGAGCACCATTTCCATCGCTATTGCCTTTTTTATTTGCACTATTCCCTGCCCCACCTTCAGTGTGAACGTTTTTGTCTAATAGCTCAATCTCTGCTTTAGAGAGCTTGCGGCGCTTCGTTCTAGGTGCAAATGGATAGTAGGTAACTTTAATCCCAGTAGTGAGGTAAGAATCTTTACTATCCCCTCCATGAATTTCTCCTATATCATCAATGTTATCTGAAAATGTATAGTAATATAAAAATTCAGGGGCAATGGTGATTCTATTTGACATCATAAAATCAAAGCCAATACCTACTGGGATCGCTAAACTTACAGGGATTTTTACATTTTCTTTTATTTGATTCCCGTTAAGGTCTGTGGTCTTAGGCTTAAAGTATAAGCCTGTTAGTCCAAATTGTAAGTAGGGTTTAAATTTCTTTTTGTGATTAATATGATGGTGTTGTGTGATTTTATCATCTCTTAAATAATAACGCATATAGCCCGTTAACCCTAGGTTAGTACCTTTGTAAGTATAGCCACGTACAGGAACGTGATCTGTGGCAGAGGCTAGCAATACGGCAAACTCTCCACCAAAAGCAATTCGAGGCCAAGTTTTATAAATCATCCCTAATGATAAATTTTGTCCGATTTTTCGTTTGCTCAAATCACCGAAGTAAAAATTAGCACCTAAATCTGCAGTGAAACCAATAGGTCCTCGGAAATAATATGAATCAAAAAATCCCGAATATTCTATCTCACTTTTTTGCTGTGCAATGCTTATTGTTGAAATAATCGAAAATATTACAACAAGAATTTGTTTACTTTTCATACCTAATTATTTGTGCTAAAGATTTTCCTAGAATATTTAGCGATACATATTCAACCCTAAATATACGAGTTTTTAATATCTTTTTGATACAGATGACTTACATATATTCCCAAGCGGTATGATATGCCTTGTGTTTTTCACAATAGTTCATAAAGTGATTGTAAAACTCATCGCTACCTAGAGTGGCACTGTCTCCAATCACAATGAGCTTCTTTTTAGCGCGAGTCATGGCCACATTCATTCTTCTGATGTCTTTTAAGAAGCCTATCTCACCAGATTCATTAGACCGTACCAAAGAGATATAAATTACATCCTTTTCTTGTCCTTGAAAGGAGTCAATTGTATTGACCGTAACATCATGACTTGCTAAAAAAGCTTCCCCTAGCCTGTCTTTTATGTACAAAACTTGTGATTTATAAGGAGATATAATACCAATATTGAGCTGAGAATTTTCTGCTAGTAACTGTTCCAAATGTTTGTTAATAAGATCAAACTCTTGAGGATTGTACAAACTTCTAGTTTCAGTATTTTGTTGTTCTTCATAGCTACAACCTGCTGTATCTATAAAGTGAAGTGGAGTATCGTCACTATGATCAATTCTGTGTTGAGCTACGCTGGGGTCTGCCTTTAACTCACTACAGTAAAACTCTTGATTAGAAAATCCCATGATGGTTTCATTCATTCGATATTGGGTATCTAATAGTGTGATATTATCCAATCGTTCAATGACTTTTTGTAGAAGAGTATGTTCAAGCCCATTCTTTCTTCCAGCATTAGACTTTACTGTTGGTGGCAGTTGAAATGGATCTCCCGCCAGCACCACTCGATCACTTTTTATAATCGGAATCCATGTAGCAGGCTCTAATGCTTGAGCGGCTTCGTCAATTACACAAATAGGAAAAACCCTGTCTCGGATATAACGATGATTAGCTCCCACCAAAGTACAGGTAATTACATTGGCTTTGTCCAATACATCTTCTATGATATAATTTTCTAACTCTACAGCTTCTTGTGCCAATTGTTTGGCTTCTTTGTATAACAATCTTCTTTGTTGTCTTTCGCTATAACCAAAATTACGTTTGTATTTTCCTGCCATACGGCGAAATTCTACTGCTTTGAGCTTAATCGTTTTGATTTCTTTTGCCCTACTGTGCTTACTGATAGTAGACTCTAAAGTATGGTCGAGAACCTCTTCATCCATCCTAGAAATATTTCCAATACGCACTACGCTGAGGTCTTGTTTAGCAAGCCTTGTGGTTAGTAAATCGGTAGCAGTATTACTAGGGGCACAGACCAAAATATTTTTATACTTTTTAGATAAAACCTTAATCGCTTCCACTAATGTTGTTGTTTTTCCTGTGCCTGGAGGTCCATGCACAGCAACGATATCTTCACAAGCTTCTATATGTTGTACGGCTTTGTTTTGTGAGCTATTAAGCGAAGGTATAACGAGGTTTTGATTGACTGAAAAAGGTGTTGGGTCAATATGTCCTAAGATAACTTGACTGAGCGTTTCTAACCTGTTATTTTTTGCTTCAAGTACAGTTTTGAGTGCTTTTTCCATTTCTTGGTATGACTTTTCGTCAAAAAGAAGACTGACACCAATGCTTCCTTGATGCGTCCAATCGGGAATGTCATCTACAGTAAAAATGATTTTCATTGAGTCTTTATCTACCCAATGGATTGTGCCTTTAATGTTTTCGTACTGACTATCACCATTTACTAAAAATAAATTAACACTTTTTCCAGCCCCAAATTTATGATCTGCTCCTTTATTTTTAGTTCTCTCTATTACCAAGTACGGGTAATCGCCTAATCCATAACCAGAATCCTTAATGTATAAGGGTTGCCAACTCAACCCCTTTCTGATTTTATCTTTATGCGAAAGGTGGAGCATTTGCTCTTCGTACATGACTTGGTCTTCTTGTTTTTCGGCAAGTAATACGTCAAGTAATTTTTTTATTTCGGTTTGGCTGCGGTTCATGGAATTTTGTATTAGCCCCGAAGTTAGCAATATGAAACCTAATTGATGTAAAAAAAGAAAATTTAAAGAGTTGTTCTTTTGTAAGAAGTGTTTTTTAGATAAACGAATTGTTTTTTCATAAGAAAGGTTACCCTTACGGCTTCAATGTTAATTGAGTTTATATGAAGAAAATTTTATTATCCCTTTTGTGCTTAGTAGCAGGGCTCTCGTTGGCACAATCTCCAAATTATATTACAGCAGCAGACTTAAGCTATGAGTGTCAAAACAATAAAAGATATTTAATCAAACTGGATGTTTACACAGAATGTGGCAATAATTTTAGTGACTTAACCAATAAGACTTCGTTTTCAATGGAGTTTAAGTCAGACAAACTAGGGATTAGCGAAGGGTTTAATGTGATAAAAACTCAAGCAAACAGGGACGGAGAAAAAATCAAAATATTTTGTGAACAAAACCTTACCAATTGTGAAATAATACCAGTTTAACTATAAGATAAGTCATTTATCCTGTTTGTTTTTACACTCTCTT
>CAZEGV010000099.1:0-5208 GCA_964511645.1 uncultured Cytophagales bacterium | reverse complement strand
ACGTCCTAGTCAAAGGTACTACCAATGGAACCCAAACAGATTTTGATGGTAATTATTCCATTGAAGCCGCAAGTGATGCCACCTTAGTATTTAGCTACATTGGTTTTTCAACGCAAGAAGTTGTGGTTGGAGGTCTAAGTAGTGTTAACGTTTCTTTAGCTGAAGATGCAAGTCAATTAGAAGAAGTAGTTGTACTTGGGTACTCAACCCAAACTAGAGGAGACTTAACTGGCTCTGTTGCTTCAGTTGATGTCTCTGAAGCAACAAAAGCTCCGATTGTAAATGCTGCTGAAGCATTACAAGGAAGAGTTTCAGGAGTTACCGTTATTCAAAACGCAAACCCAGGAAGTCCGCCGAAAATTAACATTCGTGGTTTCGGTACAAGTAACAATACCAACCCCCTTTTTATTATTGATGGATTGCAAACAGATGATCCATTTGTTCTAAATAGCATTAACCCGAATGACATTGATCAGATGAATGTCTTGAAAGATGGTGCTGCTGCTATTTATGGCGCAAGGGCTGCAAACGGCGTTGTTATTATCACAACAAAAGGTGGTGGTTATAATATGGACAAACCTCAGGTTTCAATTGACACCTATATAGGTTTCTCACAAGCTACAAATTTACCAGAGCTGTTAAATGCTCAGCAACTCGGTGATGTATTGTTTCAAAGTTCTGCCAACGATGGTGTTGCTTTTGACCACCCACAATATGGTAATGGTACATCCGCTGTTGTACCAAATACGCTACAAGGGTACTCAAGAATTGTTTCATACAATCCAAATACTTCAGGGCCAGCAAGTGCAGCGGTAACTCCAGGTGGAACAGATTGGCTAAATGCGATCACTAGAAGCGCAATAATACAAAGTGTTTCTGTATCTGTTGCTAACGGTGAAGAAAATAGCAAATTCGCTCTTTCTACAAATTACATCAACCAACAAGGTATACTGCTCAATACCGAATTTAAACAAGGACAAATACGTTTGAATTCAGAATTTAAACTAGGAGACAAAGTACGTATCGGTCAACACTTAAGTACTTCTTATTCGAATTCTCACGGCGGCGGCGGCGGACAAGTTTTACGTGCTATGCGAAGTAGTCCGCTTATCCCTTTATACGATGATGAAGGCAGATTTGCTGGCACTAGCGCACAAGGAACTGGAAATGCAAGAAGCCCTCTAGCACAACTAAGAAGAGGAGATAACGATTTTAACAAAACCCTTAGGGTTTTAGGGGACATCTATTTATCGGCAGAAATCATGAATGGTCTAACTTTTAAAACCAGTATTGGTGGAACCTTAAACTCCTTTGATTTAAGACGTTTTTCATCTTTAGACCCTGAACATGGTGAACCATTAAGTACAAATACCTTGACAGAGAGAACCCAATCAGGTTATGAATGGACTTTTACAAACACATTGAACTATAAAAAATCTTTTGACGAGCATAAAATAGATGTTCTTCTTGGAGTAGAGGCTAATAAACAAGGTGGTAAAGGAAACCAAATAAGCCGCAATGGGTACTTTAACGAAACACCTGATTATTACTTACTAGTAAATGCAGACCCTTCTGGTACAGCTAACGTAGATCTATCTTATGATGGTTCTAATTCTTTATATTCCTTGTTTGGTTCTGCAACCTACTCATATGAAGACAAGTATTTCTTAACTGGTACCTTACGAAATGATACATCTTCTCGTTTCTCTGATGCTACAAAAAGTGATACTTTTCCATCAGTAAGTGCTGGTTGGGTAGTTAGTAAAGAAAATTTCTTAGCTGATTCAGACGGTATTGTTAGCTTTTTAAAACTAAAAGGTTCGTGGGGGCAACTGGGTAATCAAACATTACCAGTCAATAATCCAAACATTAATATCTCAGGCTTAAGCCCAGGTACTGGTAACTATGCCATTGACGGAAGCAATATTTCTACTGGAGCAATTCTAGCAGCTGTAGGAAATGATGGTTTAAAATGGGAAACTAGTGTTGCTACAAATGCAGGGTTTGAACTTGGCTTGTTTAATAACAAATTGAATTTAGATTTCGAATGGTTCAATATAGATACTGAAGATATGATCCTTCAAAATTTTCTACAAATAAGCACTACTGCTATTGATGCATCTGCCCCTTGGGTTAATTTTGGTAATGTTAAAAATACTGGAGTTGATATTAACTTAAGATATAAAGACGAACTAGATTCTAGCCTAAAATATGGCTTCGACCTTAATTTCTCTACATACAAAAATGAAGTTACTGCGTTAATTAGTGATTTTCTTATACCTAATGCTGGCTTAAGAGGTGGCGACGTTACAAGAACTGTTGTAGGTCGACCTATTTCCTCTTTTTACGGGAGACAAGTTACCGGTTTTGATGATACAGGTCGTTTCACATATTTAGATGTTACAGGTGATGGAACTATTAATGACGATGATAGACAATTCATAGGATCTCCACACCCAGATTTTACATATGGTCTTAACTTAAATGCAGGATATAAAGGTTTTGATATTTCTGCGTTTCTTCAGGGGTCACAAGGAAACGATATATATAACTACGTGAAAATATTTACTGATTTCCCAACTTTTGTGAACGGAAACAGAAGTGTTAGAGTTTTAGATTCGTGGACACCAACAAATACTGATGCTGCATTGCCAGCGCTTAGCAATTCAATTCAAAACAGCGAAACACAACCGAATTCTTATTTTGTAGAAGACGGGTCGTATTTAAGGCTTAAGAATTTACAGATTGGTTATGCTTTACCTGAAAAAATTATTGGAAAAATTGGTTTAGATTCATTTAGAATTTATGTACAAGGAACAAATCTTATAACCCTTACTGGTTATGACGGTTTTGACCCTGAAGTCATTTCTAATGACAACCTAAACTTAGGTGTAGATGCAGGAGTTACACCACAAGCAAGAATTTATACTTTTGGTCTTAACATAAAATTATAAAAAATGAAAAAGAAAATATTTTATTTATTTGTGCTATTTGTTGCTTTCAGCTCATGTAGTGACGAGTTTACGGAGCTTCCGGCGGTAGGTGCATTAAGTGATGCAGCGTTACAAAACGAAAATGGAGTAGAACTATTATTAGTTGGTGCCTATTCGACTTTAGATGGCATCAGAAATAATCTTGACGGCAATGGCTTTGCGGCTAGTGGTGATAATTGGTGGTTTGATGTTTTATCAGATGACGCCCACAAGGGTAGTACTGATGGTGATCAAGCTGATCTTTTTGAAGTAGAAGTGTACAATTGGTCAACGGGTAATCCTTATGTATTAGGAAAATGGTCTTCGCTTTTTGCGGGAATCAACCGTTCAAATGCGGTAATCTCATTAATCGGTACTATTGAAGGAGCTGATTTAAATGGTAAACTAGCTGAAGCTCGTTTTTTAAGAGGGCATTTCAACTTCGAACTTCAAAAAATATATGGTAATGTGCCTTATATTTCTGAAGAAAATTATGCTGCTACTGAGTTCAATCAGCCAAACACTGGTTCTATTTGGGATCAAATTGAAGCTGATTTCCAATTCGCAATTGATAACTTACCTGCTTCACAAGGTGGCGACGTTGGTCGACCTAATTCATGGGCAGCTAAATCATATTTAGGAAAAGTTCATTTACAACAAAGTGAATGGGGACCTGCACTAACATTATTTACTGATGTAATTAATAATGGTCCTTTCTCATTGAATCCTGAATTTGTTCAAAATTTTGAAAGTTCTGGTGAAAATAGTGATGAAGCTATTTTTTCAATTCAATTTACTGCTGATAAAGGCCAATCCTTGAATGGAAATATAGGTGGTGTTTTAAACTACCCTAACCCTGGTCCATTCGGTTCATGTTGTGGTTTTTACCAACCCTCTCAAGATCTAGTAAACGCTTTTCAAACTGACGTAACAGGCTTACCTTTGTTAGACACCTTCAATGCCGCTGGTAATGATGTAGCTAATGATTATGGTTTAGAAGATGCTGATGCATTTACAACGCACGCAGGTACTTTAGATCCAAGGTTAGATTATACAGTAGGTAGAAGAGGTATAGATTATAACCGTTATGGAACTTTTCCTGGGCATTCTTGGATTCGTGCAACTTTTGCTGATATTTCAGGGCCATACTTACCTGCTAAGAATGTGTACCAATCTGGTGACACAGACAATCAAGGTACTGGTGCATGGGGTCAGCAACATTCTGGTATCAATTATCATATTATTCGTTTTGCAGATGTTCTTTTGATGGGAGCTGAAGCTGCTATAGAATCAAATGACTTGGTTAATGGTTTAGCTTGGGTTAATCTTGTTCGTAACAGAGCAAAGAACATGACTTATGTTATGAATGAAGCAGGTGATGCGCCAGCGGCTAACTATGTGATTGAACCTTATGCAACCTTTACTGATCAAGTGTTCGCAAGAAAAGCTGTTCGTCATGAAAGACGTTTGGAGCTAGGTATGGAAGGTCATCGTTTGTTTGACCTTAGAAGGTACGGTAATGGCGTTCAGGTAATTAATGCTTATATCGTTAATGAATCTAGAACAATTGCCAACTTTGGTACAAAAGCAAACCCTTACGAAACAAAACATGAAATGCTTCCTATTCCTCTTAATGCAATTGATTTAAGTGGTGGAATTTTGACTCAGAACCCTGGGTACTAGAATTAAATTTTATTATTATTTAAAACGGGGCATTAATAAATGCCCCGTTTTTTTATTTTTACCCTATAATAAAAACCTATGAAAACGGCCTTATCACTCGTATTATCTCTTATTGTTTTATCTTCTTGCAAAAACAATGAAACACCTCGTAAAACTTTAAAGATATTTAATCAATTGAATGAAAAAGATACAGGCATTTCATTTATTAATACGCTTACAGAAAGTGATTCTCTAAATTACTTTACCTACGGTTATATCTATATGGGAGGCGGTGTTTCTGCCGGTGATATTAATAATGATGGGTTAATAGATCTGTTTTTTACAGGCAATATGGTACCTAACAAATTGTACTTAAACAAAGGCAATCTTACCTTCGAAGACATTTCAGAAAAAGCATTAATTACAGGTGATAATAGATGGTATACAGGAACTACCATGGTTGATGTGAACAATGATGGGCTTTTGGATATTTATTGCTCTGTTGGAGGTAAATTCGCGCCAAAAGAAAATCAACTTTTTATTAATAATGGGGATTCAACATTTACTGAAAGTG
>CAZEGV010000098.1:0-5211 GCA_964511645.1 uncultured Cytophagales bacterium | reverse complement strand
AGAGTGTAAAAAACAAACAAGATAATTGACGTAGATTATAGTCAATATGGTATTATCTATTATAATAATACTATAAATTTTTAGTCGCGTTAGGGGTTGACGTGGAAATCCTTTCCGATTTTTTATCGGAAAGATTGGGAACAGAAAACCCGACTGCATGAGCCTTCTTTTTGGCGAAGGTAGGAACGTCCAAAGGACTCTACACCGATTTTTTACAGTATTTTAATGTGCTTTTCCAAAGCTCTTAGCTGAGTGATGAAAAATGAGTTGTAATTTTTTATTCGTTTGCGTGTCAACAGGAAGGTTGATATACGCTTGACCATTAGCACCACTGATGTTTAGTTTTGCTATTGAGTCTGTTGTGGTCACGGGGATACGGGTATAAGAAATTGTAGCGGGTAATGATTGCCAGTTACGTGTGTCTGCTTTCTCACTAACGGCATTGCCAATCATTGCTAAAGTGCCTAAAGCTTCATTTTCTTTTGCTAATTCTAATTCTGCAATTTTTTTAAGTGCGAATCGTAATAATGTTTTAGAAAGTGTACGCATCATTTCTGTTTTGTGAGTAGTAAATGCCAGATGGTTAATGTCTTGCATAACTTCTAGTTGATAATTTTTTCCGCCGAAGTTAATTGTTCCATTGTCATACGCATTTATTCGTTTTTCGTATTTGGGCATTGCTATTCGGGTAAGCCCAAGATCAACTAGCTTGTTTTGATTACTGGTGGAAACTGTAAATGGAATATTTAAACCTAAATCATCATTAGCAAAAAACACTTGACCGCTTCCACCTGTGATATGAAAGTTAAGGCTCCATTCTTCTTTTACTGGCCCGAGTCCGTTTTCCCAAAAGACTACAGCTTGTTTTCCTGCATACAAGGAGTCATCGTATTGCATTCCAAATTCTTTTTGGTAGAAAAGTAAATCGCTTCCAAACCCCATTATTTTGGTGGCGTGTAGAATATCTTGTTTTAGCTGACTAGGTACAAGCATTGATGATGATTTGTAGTTATCATAAGCATTCCTATAAGCGATAAAGGCATTGTTATAATCACCACTGGTTTCATAAACCAATCCCATTATGTTTTGAATAAAAGCAATTTCTTCAGGCATTTTTTTATTTACTTTTTTGCTTTTACTTGTGACGTTTTGAATCATAATGTCCATTCGCCTTACTTCGATAAGTGCATCATTATTTTGAGATAATGCAAGGTAGTTAAGTGCCTTGTAATAGTGAACCATTAATTTTTCAAAACCTGATGCTTTATAATCTCTTACTGCATCATTAGTAATAAGAGCAAGGGCTTCTTGACCCGCTTTTGTGCCTTGGTCTTCAATATGTAAATCTGCTTTGTTAAAATAAGTATTACTTTCAGCAAACTTGTTTTGTTGACGCAATAGGTAGCCTTTATTAAGGTAATAAAGTAAGATATTTTTCTTTTTTTTGAATTTTTTATGATTGTCTAAAAGCTTTTCAGCTAGAGCGTAGTTGTTAACTTCTATTTGTTCGTTAACTTCAAAAGTAAGGTTGTAAAAACTAGCACAACTAGTTAATATAGTTATACTAAGTACAAAAAAGATATGTGGATTTTTTATTCTCATTGCTACAAAATAACTGCCCAGAAAAATACTGAGCAGTAAAATAATATGGTCTTAGTTTTTAATGTATTTTTTGATTTCTTTATCTCCAATCCATACTACTTCATTAGTTTGGATATGTGTAAGTTCAAGATTGACTTTATACAAAACATATTTTTTTGATTTGTATGAATCTACAAATGAGTTGATACTTCCTTGTAGCATATAGTCTGCTCCAATTTCTAATCCCCATTTTTTCATTGTAGATATAGAGGCATTGTTTTGTTGGTCAGCACGCTCAGCTCTTACTTCTTCACGTTTTTCACCTCCTTGTACCAATCGTACTTTTTGAGTTTTGATAAAAGCCCTTTCTAAATCTTTAATAAAAGGCTCAGATTCAATATGCTCGTGTGATTTGTTAGTTACCATACCAGCAATTACTACAGGTTTTTTTCCGCCTTTTTCTTGGTAAAAATTAGTTAGCCATGGTGCCCCTAAACAGTCTGTAATCATTTCTGCGGATACGAGTCTTGAGTCTGTATCATTCCATCTACCGCTAAGGTCTGTTACTTTCAAATTATCAATTCTAGTGACCTTTCGGTTACATGAGCCAAAAAACAAGCTACTTGCTACTAATGCCCATACGATGTAATGTGTTTTTTTCATGATGATTTTATTTAATTAAGTTTTATTGAGTGCGAAGTTACATATTTTATGCCAAAGTTAATTTTGAAGATGTTTTTTATTATTTCATTAACCCTTATTATCTATCTAAAAGGTTCTCTTTGAGTAAGGTAAGTAAATATAGATTTATTTAAGTATGATATATTTTTGTCTGTGCCGAAATTAGTTTAATTTTGTTTTCTAATAATTAAAGACTGAGATATGCAAAGAGATTCGCAAATATTTGACCTGATTAATAAAGAGCAGGAAAGACAAGAAAATGGGATTGAGCTAATTGCTTCCGAAAATTTTACTTCATTACAAGTAATGGAAGCAATGGGGAGTGTATTGACAAATAAATACGCAGAGGGGTTACCTAACAAACGTTATTATGGTGGTTGTGAAGTAGTAGACAAAGTAGAAACACTTGCTATTGATCGTGCAAAAAAACTTTTTGGTGCAGAATGGGTAAATGTACAGCCTCACTCAGGAGCTCAAGCCAATGCAGCAGTAATGTTAGCTTGTTTAGAGCCTGGGGATAGTATTTTAGGTTTTGACTTGTCTCACGGCGGGCATTTATCTCATGGATCTCCAGTGAACTTATCAGGGAAATATTATAACGCTAATTTTTATGGAGTAGAACAAGAAACTGGTCGTATTAATTGGAACAAAGTAGAAGAAAAAGCATTAGAAGTAAAACCAAAAATGATTATTTGCGGTGCTTCAGCCTATTCTAGAGATTGGGATTATGTGCGTCTTCGTAAGATAGCAGACAAAGTTGGGGCTTTGTTATTGGCGGATATTTCACATCCAGCAGGTATGATTGCCAAAGGTTTGTTAAACAACCCGATGAAACATTGTCATATTATAACTACAACTACTCATAAATCTTTGCGTGGTCCTCGTGGGGGGATGATTATGTTAGGGCAAGATTTTGATAATCCTTGGGGAAGAAAATCTCCTAAAGGAGTAGTAAGAAAAATGTCGCAAATACTTGATTCGGCAGTATTTCCAGGTACTCAAGGTGGACCATTAGAGCATGTTATCGCAGCCAAAGCAGTAGCGTTTGGAGAGGCTTTAACTGACGAATACACAGTGTATGCTAAACAAACAATTGCTAATGCAAAAGTATTGGCTGATGCAATGATTAGTAATGGCTTTAAAATTATTTCTGGCGGTACAGACAATCACTCAATGTTGATTGACCTTAGCTCTAAAGGAGTAACGGGTAAGCAAGCAGAAAATGCTTTAGTAAAAGCGGATATTACGGTGAATAAAAACATGGTTCCTTTTGACACTCGTTCACCTTTTGTGACTTCGGGTATTAGATTAGGTACTTGCGCAATCACTACTAGAAATTGTGGTGAAGCAGAGATGGTTAAAATCGCAGAATTAATCAACCGTGTGATTACAAACTTTGAAGATGAGGCAGTACTTGACTCCGTAAAAAAAGAAGTAAATGATATGATGGCTAAGTTCCCATTATACAAATAGAAAATAAATTAAGCCTTTTGTTTATAGCAAAAGGCTTTTTTATTAATGAGCGATACTCCACAACCTATACCAAGAGAAACTTTTGACCCAACGGCTTACAGACAAAAAGAGCTGGAAAAGCAAAAGAAGTCTGAGATGTCTTTTGTAGATCATATAGATGTTTTTAGGAAACACTTGATTAGAGGGATTATTGCAACAGTTATTTTTACAGCATTGGCTTTTGCCTTTAACGATATTTTAATTGATAAAATACTTTTTGGTCCTACGCATAGTGATTTTTGGACTTATCAGGTTTTGTGTAATGTATCAGATGCGTTGTGCTTTGACTTACCCGAAACGCCTCTTCAGAACAGAAAAGTATCGGGACAATTTACGTTACACATCAGTTCGTCTTTAATTGCAGGAATTATTTTAGCATTTCCTTATATCTTTTTTGAGCTATGGAGATTTATTCGCCCAGCACTTTACAATAAAGAAGAACAGGTTACCAAAGGCACTGTTTTTTTTGTAAGTATTCTTTTTATGATGGGGATTTTGTTTGGCTATTATATTATCGCTCCGCTTACTTATAGTTTTTTTGTAGGCTATTCGGTCTCTAGTCAAATCGTTAATAATTTTGACACTTCTTCTTATTTTAGCATTATTGGTAGCCTAATTCTTATCTGTGGGCTGATGTTTGAGTTGCCTATGGTTTCTTATTTTCTTGCTAAGGCAGGTTTATTACAGGCTGAAACGATGGCAACAAAAAGAAAAATCGCGATTGTAATTATCTTGTTTTTGGCAGCAGTATTTACTCCTCCCGATATATTTAGTCAATTACTTATTGCTCTTCCTATTGTATTATTGTATGAATTAAGTATTATTATTGTAAGAAGAGTAAATAAAACACAAATAGCATGAAAATAGCATTAGGTGGCGATCACGCTGGATTTGATTACAAAAAAGAAATTATTGAAGTACTTACAGCCAAAGGAATAGAAGTAAAAGATTTTGGTCCGTTTTCTTTAGATTCTTGCGACTATCCTGACTATGTGCACCCAGTAGCGCAAGGAGTGGAAGCCAAAGACTTTGATTTAGGTATTGTTATTTGTGGAAGTGCAAATGGTGTAAATATGGTCGCTAACAAATACCAGGGTATTCGTTCTGCAATTGCTTGGGCACCTGAATTGGCAGAGCTTACCCGACTACATAATGACGCTAACGTATTGGCTCTTCCAGCTAGGTTCATAGATTTGGATACTGCTAAAGCATGCGTGGAAAAATTCATCACAACTGACTTTGAAGGTGGAAGACACCAATGTAGGGTTGATAAAATTGCTCGTTCGTAAACGGTATAAATATTACGAAAGGAAAAATAAAGTAGCTTAATTAATAATCAAAATTTAAAAGAGTACTCTTGTTTTATAGGGGTTAATACCATCTTAACTATAAGATAAGTCATTTATCCTGTTTGTTTTTACACTCTCTTCGTTAAAA
>CAZEGV010000097.1:0-5258 GCA_964511645.1 uncultured Cytophagales bacterium | reverse complement strand
ATCATAAGTACCGCCTGTTCCTGCACCTGATGCTTGTAATTGAGCTGATGAACCTTGACAGAAAGCTGACACAGGATCAACTATAACAATTAATTTATCATGATAGTCAATCTGTATAGTATCACGATTAATACAACCGTCTACATCTACAGCTACAATATACTGTCCTGTATCTTTGACTGAATAACTTGAGCTATTACCTGTAAGAAGAGTACCATTATGTTCCCAAGCATAATTGATAGATGCTCCTGTAAAATTACCCGTAGTAGTAGCTGTAATTACCCCTCCATCTGTAAAGAATTCTGGGCAAACAATACTATCTGGTGATAAGATTACATTAAAATCATCTTTGATATTAATCGTTAGACTTCCTGCTAAAAGACCATTATGATAAACATCTATTTTAATTGTTTCATTTCCTTCTGTTAAATTATCAAACAAAACAGGAATTTTAATAAAAATAGAATCTAATGAAGAAGTAAATATAAGTTCTGTATTAAATGGCGTGTAATCAAGACCTGCTGTAGCTGTCCCACTAATTATCAACGTAACTGTATCATTAGCTGTAACAAAGCCATTTCTAGTAATATAAAAACTAGCATCTTGACATTTTTCCGCACCATCAGTAATAACTGGTACTACAGAAATTAAATTACCGCAGTCAGCTAAGTTTTCAGCAAAAAAGACACCTGAATCATATGCGGCATCTCCCACATCTCCTACGGCTAATTTTAAATGATATGTTTGAGTAGGAACAACTTTTCTTCGTGCTATCAATGGTGCTGTAAATCCATTAAATTCAATCTGTACAGCAGGGTTAAGTGGAGCTGTCCAATTATCTACAAATAATGCGGAATCATAACTAGCATCCCCGTTTAATATACACTGATTAACAGCAAATCCATTTCCTTGAGCACCTTGTATTCCATTGTTTACATTATTTATAGTAACAGGAGTATTTGTACCTGGAATTACGGCTATATTAGTGTTAAGATAGTTGCCTCCAGCTGGATTGGGTCCTGTAAGGAAAAATCCAAAAACGTCATTATACGCTGTGCAACTATAATCTGGATATTCTTCAGATGCGAAAATATATTCTATAGAAAAAGAATCACATTCTGTTCTAAAATCAAACTCTAAGACACATTGTTCTTCTATATTTTTCCCCCCTGTAACTAGTGATTGTAATTCAGTATCCCTAGTAGTAGCATTAACTGAATTAACAGTTCCACTCAAACCAGAACTAGTCCCACTGGCATTTGGCACAAAAACTTGATTCAAGTCCGCTACAGATAGAATAACACCATCATCGATACCTGTGCCTGTAGGGATGACGTAAGTGCCAGCACCAATCGTCCCACAATCTAGAGTAGCATTAGTAATAATTATACTAGGTCCCATTAGTTTTTGAGCCATATCTATTGCTGGTGCATTTATGACTACTTGCCCAATACTATTTAAAATAGAGATAGAAAAAAATAAGAAAAGTAAAGTAGCTTTGTAAGACCTTTCGATGAATAATCTATTCGAGTCAAAAAATATTTTTAGCCTTAATAAGTCCATCGCTATATATATTAAACTAAACAGAAAAAAGGGTTTTACCTTTCTTCTGTTTAGTTATTAATTAATCAATTATAATTTGTTGCATAGCAATCAAATCACCTTTTGATTTAGCATGTAGGATATAAACACCTTTAGCTAATTCAGAAACATTCATTATATTAGATTGGTAGCTAACAGCCACTTTTTTTCCTTCTTCATTATACAGTACAAGGTCAATTATAGTACTCTCTTCCCCTTCTAATTGCACTTTAATGAAATCAGATGCAGGGTTAGGATAAATGACCATTTTAATTTCTTTTTGACTATCCATACCTGCTAAAATATCTAAAGTAGCAGCCCAAGCTCCACGTCCGTATGTAAATACAAAAAGTCGTTGATCCGAATCCCTAAATCTTAAATGAGTGACTTGTGTATAAGGAAATACTGAACTTAAAACCCATGTAACACCTGCGTCTTGAGAATAAAACACACCTATATTTGTGCCTGCTATTAACAAATTAGGTTTGTTTTTTACTCCTATAACAATGTTAAAAATTACATCAGGAATATTTCCTTTAATCGAAGTTTTTGTAAATGTATTTGTATTCAAATCGGAGAATTTATAAGCTGTCCCTAACATTGCAGTAATATAAACGGAGTTCTTATCATTTGGGTCAACGGTTATTCGCTCTGGAGCATCATCAATAGAACTCTCTAATATATTTACGTGTGTTTTAATCGTTGGAGAAGAAGATGTTGCATTTCCAACTCTAATTAAATCTGAATTCCAACTCCAGTAGATTCCTGTGGTATAAACCGTGGGATTTACAGCATCTTCCACCGCTACACTAATACGTTGGCTAAATGTATGGGGAGCAATACTGTTAAAAGTAGCCCCACCATCTTTGGTCATTCTTACATTTTTGTCATCTACTAGGTACAGCTGATTTCCATCGGCGTCATTTCCTTGAAATTGAGTGATAAAATCAGAATCGTATTCTCCAGAAGTAATCCATGTGATTTCACCGTTTTGGAAATCGGATGGGCTTGGCGCTAGTCCATTGGTGGTTTTGTATAAGCGTCCCCTTTGTGTACTTACCCATGCTTGTGAAGGGTCTTGTTTGTTGATGAAAGCTGAGCCCCCATCTCCAACAACCACACGTCTTTGCGTGCTGCCTATTCTTGCGAAAGAACCGCCATCTTGCTGCCCACTTAAAAATGCGTCACCTTCACTTTCTGGGTAATAGTCACCATAATAAATTTGAGTAGAGTTAAATCCTGCTGATTTCCCTATTTCTTGTGCAAATTGCCAACTGTTGTCTGATTTATTGAAATCTACTTTACCAACACCTTGGTCATAACCAAGGTAGGCTATATTAGGACGAGATTCATCAAAATCAATACTGTGATAATCCACTTCTAAGTTTCCTTTTTTCCACGTAGCTCCACCATCTTTACTGTAACCCCATGATACACTTCCCACAATTAGGATATCTGGGTTGGTTGGGTGAACACCAAGTACTAGATTGGTATTCAATTGTCTTAAAGCAACTAATTTTTCTAATGTTTTGTTGATGTTTGGGTGAATTACTTTAGTCCAAGAAACTCCACCGTTGGTGCTTTTGTAAGTAGCGTTATCTGTTTGACTTTTTGCGAAAAAAGCATAGACAATATTTCTATTAGCTGCATGAGTAGCCACTACGTTACCGTTAACTGATGCTGTACCTGTAGCAGAACCTGAATTGTCATTAGGTAGGGTAGAACTGATAATTGAAAATGTTCCTGAGTTTCCTGTAGTTGATGAATACAAGCCTTTTCCATATACACTTACGATTACACCTTTATTTGGTAAAAAATCAAGTGATTTTATTCCAGCGTAATTACTTCCAGTTACATCTAACACTTTAGTCCACGAAGTACCACCATTGGTTGATTTATATACTTTACCTGTTCCTTCAGAGTATTTTACTCCTGTGGTCATGTAAATGGTGTTTGGTGTCTTTGGCGAGAATTTCACATAACGAATGTAATTGAAGTCACTATTAGCGCTTGGTTTCGTCGAAGTGATTTGTGAAAACGTGCTTCCTCCGTCCATTGACTCAAAAAGACCATTTCCTTTGATGTTGTGTAAATCTGCTCCTGTACTAATTATGATGTGCTGCTTGTTGTTTGGGTCTTGATTGATATCCGAAATTGCCATAAATGAACCAAAATCATCTACTGGAACAAACGGGTCACCATTGTCGGGGTCAAACTTCCATAAACCACCTCCAGAAGGAGCAACAAGTGCAATGTTATTGTCTTTATCTACTAATACAGCTCGAACTCGACCTCCAATACCTTCGATGTCTAAATCAGATGAATTGGTGAAAATATCAACTGAAGAACTACGCCAAGCTTTAGCTCTTATAAAGGCTTCGTAGTCATTATTAAAACTTGACGGTCTATCTGGATGAACTTCCTTTTCAAAAGATTCTTCCGAATTTATCATTTCTTGAGTATAGTCGGTTCTATTTTGAGCCAATAGACACACACCTAAGAATATGAAGGGCAATGCAATTATTGTTTTTTTCATAATCGTTTTTTTTTGTTCGAACACAAGATACAAAACCTCTACATATATTGCAAATTATTAGACTTGTTCCTTATTTTTTTAGATTAATAGATTACCATGTATCTTCTGCATTTCTTTCATGATACATAGGAGGCAACAAGAAGCTTACTGTTACTTCATGAGACCCATTACTTTTATTTACTAAGTTTTTATTAGCCAATCTACTTATCGTTAAATCATAAGAATAATAAAACCTAAATATATAACGATGTTTATCTATTCTAAAGTGCTTTACTTTCTCACCTATCTTCAAACGATATCCTACCATTGCAGTAACTGCATCTTGATGACGGTATGCTACACCTAAATAATATTTGTCATCCCAATCAAACCTTGTACCTAAATCAATAGACAATGGAGCACCACTTACTGCTTTTAATAAAAATGATGGTATAATAAATAAACGACCGTTTACTTTCATTTTTATTTTCCCTGTTAAAAAATAATGTCTTGCCAGAGTACTCGCTTCTGTCATTTTTACTTTACTCTGAAATATCTGAGAAGATGAAAAACCTAAATAATAAGTCTCTGAAAAATACAACATCCCTCCAATTGTCATATCTAATGCCCCAGCAGTATTTTTCGCCAATCTAGCATAAGTAGGATCCGTCAACGTAGCTATATTACTCCTGTTACCAAAAGAAGAATTTTTCGTTTTCCCTAAAATCTCTTTATCAGTTTTGTATTGATTCCACCCACCACTTATTCCTAAAGAAAACCTTAACCCATCTTTGTGGTTATATCCATATTTTGCACCTTGAGTAAGTTTTACGTTATAAGCATATGATGCTTGAACTTTAGTATTAGAATATGCCCCAATTTTATCTTTAATAACTGTTCCACCTATCCCGTGCCAACCATGCCAATCTCCTGGATGAGTCCTGCCCCATCTAGGTTTCCCTACTGTGGTTTGAGATGTCAGAATCATTGTCTCTGGATTACCTTCCATCCCTACCCATTGTGCTCTATAAGATAAATTGGTTTCAAAATAATCTGCTATTGCAACCTCTGCTGGGTTTATCAAATATGGATTAAGCATATATTGAGATACCTGAACTTCTTGTTGAGAAAACCCAAATATCGAAAATAGAATATTAGCTAT
>CAZEGV010000096.1:0-5378 GCA_964511645.1 uncultured Cytophagales bacterium | reverse complement strand
TATAATCTATTCGTAATAAGTCCTCTATATCTTTCTCTACAGAGGATGTGAATTTCTTGAATTTATGTTTTTCTTTTTGACGTTTGTTAGACTTTCTATTCGCTAAATCAGCTTTGTATATACCATTTCGAGCGTCTGAATTACGTTTTAATACCAGTTTAACTATAATATGAGTCTAATTTAGATTGAATTGTTTTTTGCAATATCGAGGAAAAATGATTTAGCATAACTGGTTACGGTAAATTATTTTAACGAAGAGAGTGTAAAAACAAACAGGATAAATGACTTGTCTTATAGTTAAAATGGTATAATTCTCTACAAACAACAGATTTGTCTTTTTCTATAGCCAAAGCTATTTGACTTTGGTTATAGCCTGTTTTTCGCATACACGAAATTGTGTATCTTTGTGATTCGGTTATGTGGGACATTGCAACTTCTTTTTTGGCGATTTGAGGAGGTAAAATAACACTATCCATCAGAACAGAAAAGTAGAATCTCTACTTTTCTCGTTCTGAAAAATATTATTATAAACTCAAATCTAAAAGTTGCATTTATTACTTGAACTTAAGTGTCGTTATTACTACCGAAAAAAAATTTCTTAATTGCACCAAATGCAGCTACAGTACCAATAGTAATTATTTTCCAAAACTTAGCTAAGAAGCCAATCTTTGCTACTTTCATCAGTATTCCACCAGCTACAAGTCCAGCAATTCCGTACTCAGCTATTTTATCGGTATCTTCGTTAAAGTCCGAGTAAGTATTTCCGCTTGTAAAAATAACTCCCCCCCATAATAGTATTGATGCTATTTTTCACATCATCAAGCTGATTGATGCCTGCTATAAACGTTAAATCCATACTTCCCTCTCTTCCTAGTATACGTAAGTCATAGTTTAAAGTATTTTCTTCGGCATCTCCAAACTTAGCTTCTTTTGCCCAGTGTAATTTTTTACTTACTTGGTCGTAAAACGGTGTAGAGGCCCAGCCAATAATAGAAATGGGGTTGTAACCCATTTCTATTCGTTGAGGATTGTTAGCCTCGGCACTTGTTTGCATTTCTTCTAGTAGTTCGTCATAGTTGATGTCCTCTGCATCTTTATCTTCTATATGTCCGTCATTAGTGTACTGCATAGTAATAGCGATAACGGAATCTCCAAAATAACCGTCCTTGGTAACAAGCATTGCTTCCGTATCGTCACTTGGTGGGTTTCCCCACATTTCTTCTAGTAAAATTTTAGAATCTTTGGCGTCAAGGAAATAAAATCCTTGAGGTATTGTAATAGTTACCTTTCCATCTGATATTGTTTTTGTCCCCGTTGAATCAGGGTTCATTAATTTTGATAAACTGTCGATTATTGTAAATTGTTGTATCAGTTCTTGAAGTTCTGCATTGCTAATTTCTTCTGTGTTTTCTTCGATTGTATCGTTCTCATATAGCTCGTCATCTTGTGCGTAACTACTATTCAATAAAAAGAGAGCGCATAAGATGTAAGTAGCTTTTGTTGAAAAATTCATTCTGCGTATTTTAAAGTTTGAAAATTATCCGCAAGGTATAATTTTTTTAAATAAAAATAGCCCCAGAAAACAAACGCTATTATTTCTGGGGCTATTGAGGGTGGCTTTTATTTTTCGTAAAAAATACCCAGTTTTAAAGTTACGTTTACATTAAACCCATCTAGGTTGTGCATTGATTTCTGTATAATCGGCAGAGAGGGCTAGATAAACACCTAAGCTGTTGTGGTGTTTACTTAGTAGAGTCTTTTGTTTAAAGCTAGGCTCTTTACTTGAGATGCTTATTGTAGAATCTTCTTGAGCAGAAATGTTTAATATACTTAAAGTAATTATTGAGATTATAATGAATATCTTTTCCATGATTATAGGTTATTTAAAGTTAATGTAGAGCTTTCGATTGTGATATTGACAGAAGAGTTGGTCTTGTTGTTTTGACCAACTATCCCTGTTATGTTTTTTGTTTTTTTTCCTGTAAGGACTGTCGTTAAATTTTTATATGAATTTGAATGAATTAGTTCGGCATTTTTAAGCGTTATATCAGTATTGAAACTACATGAAGAGTCAAAAATGATGTTTATCTTATTGTTGCTACTCTTGATATTAATTCCTTCAAACCCACTTTTAACGAGATCTATGTCAGTGTGCCCAAATAAGTTACTAGTTAAGTTGATGTTTTTGTTTAACTGAGCAATATGGATTTTAGACATAGAAGATGATCCGTTGAGTGTGTTTACTTCTTGTATGAATACCTTGTCTTTTTTAGAGCGTAGTTTTAAGAAGTCCACTTTTGAAATAGAGAGTTTAGAGAAACTACTATTTAAGATTAGCTTCTTAGCATATTGGATGTTTCCATTGTTTGAGTGATTCAATTCAATTACAGCGTAATTTAGGCTGTTGAGGTTAATTTGACCATACTTCACAGTGGCATTTAGCCTGCCTGTTATCTTGTTTCCTCTTAAGTTTCCATGAGATAGACGTACTTCAACATCTCCTTTGATATCACCGAAGTATATGTCGCCAAATTTATTCTGAACACTAAGCGTTACTCCTTCTGGTATGTATACTTTGTAACGGATAGAGACATCTGAGTTCTCTATTGACCGGTGAAGTGAGAAGTTTTCATTTGAAAAATTGTTATTTGTCTTGCCAAATATAGTATTGATTTGAGCATAACTATTAGTAATGACTTTTTCAAAAGAAATCCCCGATTTTATTCGGTTAACTCTGTCTTTTTTGTCAGCAGTATAAGAGTAAGAAATTACAACTTTTATACTGTCTTTTTTCCAATTTTGGATTTGAATTTCACCATATCTATTTGATAGATTGATGTCGGCATCATTATTAATTGTATGAATGATTACTTCTGTACCTGAGATGTTCTCTTGGGCAACCAGAGGCAGACATAAGAATAATACCAATAGGCGGATGTTTTTTATGATTAATTCCATGATATATGTTTTTGTTCTTTTTGATTTTCATTTAACTCGAATAATACTTCTTCAAGGATTTCTACTTTGATTTGATAAGTTTCTATCATCGCTTGTATTACCTCTTCTGATATTGGACCTTCTTTAAGTTCTTTTTTGAGCTCGTTAAAGGTATCGTCTAGGTTTTGTAACTCTGTATTAATTGCTGAGGTTACTTTGGGGTATTGTCTTTCGTAGCTAGCAAGCAGTACTCGTTTGTTATTAATCCGAGAAGAGTATGCTTCGTTTGCCTTTATTATTTCTTGAGGCAATACAGTTTCTTCAGTACTTACGATAACTTGGTTAATAGCTGGTGTGTTATTTTCGGAGATGAGCTTGTACACACCGATTGACCCAGCTGATATAACGATTACAGCTACAGCTCTTAGTAGCCAGGTTGATATATCGAATGATTTTAATTTCTTATTCCTTAGTGAGCTTGAAATTTCTTCCCAAGCTTCGAGTGAGGGTATCTTTTGATCAAAATCATTTCGGTTTTTTTGTATGAATTGTTTTAAATTATCTTTTCCCATGACGTATATCTGTTATAATGTTTTTTAACTTTTTCTTAGCCCTAGAGTATTGACTTTTGGATGTTGAAACACTTATGTTGAGTATTTTGCTAATTTCTGTGTGATCGTACCCTTCAAATAAGTACAATGAAATGATTTGACGGTAACCATCAGCTAGCTGAGGGATTGCTTTTTGTATGAGTTCTACTTTTAGTTCGCTGTCATAATAATCGGTGTCTAGGGTTGTCTGTTGTTCTTCCTCAACAAATATCATTTTTTTATTTTTATTGATTTGGTTCAAACAAGTGTTAATTACAATTCGTTTGAGCCAAGCTCCAAATGTTGAGTTATGGTCAAAGGAGTCTAGTTTTGTAAAAGCTTTTATGAAGGCATCTTGAAGTGTGTCTTTTGCTTCATCATCATTGTGCATCATTTTTAAGCAGGTGTTAAACATTGCTTTTGAGTACCGCTCATATAATGTTCGCTGTGCTATAGCATTGTTTTTAATCGCCTCGCTTATTAATGTTTCTTCGTTAAGCATTTAATTGTTTTTAACTTAAATTCACCCTAAAGACTAGAGTATAACTAAAAGGTTGCACAAAGAGTATAACTAAAAGGTTGCACAATAGGAAATGTCTTTTTTGCAAAAGGGGTCAGCCAGTGGACGGACACGGTAGAAACGGCATCCTTTTTTGTATCGTATTGAGTTTACTGAAATATAGAATGTAAAAAATAAACAAGATAATTCGTATATTATAGTTAATAATGGTATTAGTAGATGCTAGTGTGATTGACGCTAAAGCCTAAAGGAAGAAATCGAAGTGATTAAATGAGCTTTAAGCTCATTTAATCACTTTATTTAACAGATAAAATCACGCTATTATTGACTTGTTTTGGGTAAAAACATAGGATATAAAAAAGCCTCAATGAATAACTCATTGAGGCTTTTTTTGGTGAAATTCACACTATTCGGCTAAGTGCTGTAGCAGTATTTATTCTATGATTAGTTTTTTGTTACCTATTTTTTCACCATTATTAAATAAACTAATAAAATATATTCCAGTGTTAAGTTCAGAAACATCAATTGTTTGATTGTTAGAATCTAATACATTAATTTGTTTTATTCTTTTCCCTGTTAAATCTATTATTTCAATCTTCGATATATTTAATTTTGATTTATTATCAATTGTAATTGTGTTGTTTTTTGTAGGATTGGGATATAATGTGATGAACTTCATATTTTTTCCAAATTCACTAATCCCTGTTGTATTACCAATATCTCCTGCGTTTATAGCTCTGTTTGCTGTGCTTTGATATGCAAAGTCTTTGTATGTTACAAGAGGGCTTCCCGCAGTACCTGTTGTAACAAATACTCTTACCCAACCATAATAAGTGTTGTTTGCAATTTCTATTTTCAGTCCTATATATGCATCAGTATTAAAAGGAAACACGGTTGCTCCACCCCAACCAGTGATAGTGCAATCACCAGCGCCTATCCAATTACCGGTGCCATCTATTGAAAACCCAAGAGTTAGTGAGGCTGCCTCATCCCATCCAGAAAGTGCTGTTCCTACTGCATAAGTATTATTATGTGTTTGTCCTGGATTGAAGTAAGTGATGTAATCTCCAACTCCAGTCCCATTTGAAATGCTAAACTCATTAGTTCCGTCACCATTAAAATCAATACCAGAAGGAATGCCATCTGTAATATCTGTATAAACAATCTGCGCATTAACATTGTAAGTAAAAACAATTGCTAATATTGTGTAAAGTAAATTTAACCTTTTCATGATGTTGTCGTTTTAAGTTATTTATGGTAGTACATTCATTATTATATCATAACTGTCCGAAAGAATAAGTAGGGAAAAAGCATAAAAATTTCAATTTTTG
>CAZEGV010000095.1:0-5429 GCA_964511645.1 uncultured Cytophagales bacterium | reverse complement strand
GAGAAACTCCAGCCTTGAAAAAAGACAATTGCAAGTCTTTCATTTCTTCCCAATCAATTACCTCTGTATACAAATCTAGTCCAAGGCGATCAACAATTTGTTCAATATTACTAACCGCTTGTTCCGAATTCCAACCCGCATCTACATGAAAGACCAAAGGCCTTAAACCTAGCTTTTCTTTAGCTAGATACACAAGGTAAGAGCTATCAATCCCGCCACTCATACCAATTATGCAATCGAAGTCTTTCTCTTCACCTTCTTTCTTGATCTGCTCTGCAATTTTTGATATTTCAGACCAACCTTTATCGCCAGTATGCCAGTGAGGTTTTATATCAGAAAAAAAAGTTAGACAATGATCACACACGCCTTCTACATTAAACATGATCTTTGAATCTGTAGTATCCATAACGCATTTCAAACATCTTTTGAATTTTTTTGAGCCCATATATAGTTCCGAACTAAATTAACCTTAAGTTTATGAAAAAATACTCACCTTCTTCGAAGGTAGTTTTGATTGGCACATTAAATGAGGTTTGCCCCTTTTTTTACAAGGATGACAATATTACCCCATTTTAAGCTTATTTCTAAATTTGAGTCCATCTAGCCTAGGCTCTTCTTGCTATGAAATTCGATAATCGATACTTATAACATTCCTATTATTAATATTACTAGGATAACTTAATGAGAGCTATTATAAGTAGAACTTCAAGACAATGTCATAACACTATTCAATCTTAGATAGTAGATATACAATGCGGATGATTTTTCTTTTACTAAAAATTTCAGGTTGCATTTTTATTGTATTATAGCTTAACTCTACTTTTGCCTTATAGAATAGTGCTTGAGCTTAAGTGATGGTTTTTCAACACAATACCAAGAAATAAAAGATAATAGAAACGTGAGAACAACAGTCCATAAAACACTAGGTAGTTCCACTACTAAAAGAAAATTAATTATTACCATGTGCCAAATATACACACCATAACTAATATCAAATTTCAAAGGAACATACTTTAACCCAAAAGCCAGATAAAAAATAACACCTATATATGCAATGTAATAAAATAACCCTAAGTAATTACCAGCATGTTTGAGTAAAATGCCATTAGCATCATAAATGATTAAAAATAACAGAATTACGCTTAACCATTTTAACAATTGCACATGTTTGTATATGTAATCGTAATACTTGAAACACATGATTCCAGATAAAAACATCCAACCCCAAATTATAGGAGTGAGTTTAAGAAAGTCAAACACAGTTTTACCGAGTAATATTTCAAAACTAAGGAATACTGGTGAAATAAAGTACAATAGGAACGAGAGACACATTAGAATGAGTACTGTATGTCTGTTATATCGCTCAAAAAAAATAATTATTGGAACTGAAATATAGAATAATATTTCTACTGTAATTGTCCACAACGAGCCATTAATTACACCGACACCTACGTCCCTAAATATTTGTGCGTTATATGCTTGTCCTAACGTAATTTGGGATAAAAACCAAATTACGTAGTTTTGTATATTTTCGAAAAAGAACCCTATCCCTTTCGCATAAATAGTTAAAAGAATCGCCGCAAACGTTACAAAGATAAGTCCTGGTAATAGCCTTAGAGCTCGATTAAGAAAGTATTTCTTTAAATTGCTACTTTTTTTGAAAGAGGCATAAATTAAAAAACCGCTAATAAAGAAAAAAGCTGGTACGCCAGGAAAAGAAGACATTAATGCAATGTTTTCGTCTTTAATATGATGAAAAGAATGAATTACCATCACTTGTATAGCAAAAACAAGCCTTAGCCATTCTATATTATTTTTAACTTTCATTTCGCTATCATTTACTTAGGTCAACAATTTTTGATTTCAATTCACTCATCTCTTTTTCGGAATATATATAAATACTTTCGTCTAGAGACCGTATATTGGTATTCCATGTATCAAGCATTTGCTCTGTCACTTCACCTATTTTATTAACTATATACTCTACTTCAGAGCTCTGAAGTACTAGTCCAATATTTAGGTGCTTAACTCTCTTACTATCACTTGTGTTTTTCAGACATATAACTGGCTTTTTATAAAAACAACTTTCATAGAATCTGTTCGTTCTAGCCCATTTCATATTCCAGTCATGTTTTTTCTGAAGCGGGTAACTAGCCCAAACTATATCAACACTCCCATAAAGTTCAGCCAAGTCATCAGGAGACTTATATTCACCAAAGTATTCGATATTTGAGTTATTATTTGCTTCTTCAGAAAAATCTACCGAAATCATTGGGTAACCAGCTATAAATATTTGAAACTTATCATTTTCTGATAGACGTTTGAGAACATTCCAAGTCCATTCACACCTCAAAAGGCCGAAATATCCAATTTTTATTTTTGAGCTAACGATACTCCTATTTATTATCGGTGATAGGCTACAAGTAAAATCATCTACTTTATTTTCCAATATTACAACTGGGATAGTAACTTTAAGCCATTTAGAATAGTACTCTTCATAAAAGTCAGGAGAGGTTACTATAAGTAAATCACACTTCTTAACGAAGTAACGATCTATAGCCCTTACTATTATTCCTATCATATTACTATTTACTTGTATTTTTCTAATATCGCCAACTTCTAAAATTAGTGTTTTTTTTAGAAATAAGCCTGCAAATAATGACATGTAGGCCATATCTGGGCCCGAAGCATAAACTACGTCACAAGCTTTAATAGATTTTCTTAGCACGGGAATAGCTCTAATTATTCGTAAAATTCTTGCCAAATATTTTCCGTGTGCAATTTTTCCGAGACTTTTTATCTCACAATCAGGTAAGCGACCTTTATGATATTTGCGTTCGAAGGCAAGCACCCTTACTTCAAATCCGAGTTTTTTTAGCATACCTATTCTTTTAGAATCACGTGGTTGCCCCAAAACAGGTAGTACACTAAGAATCTTAATCATTTTTATTTTTCTCATATAGTGATGTCTATCAACCTAATTAGTTCTACTATTTTGATACATATTTTTCAATCTAAATAACTACAGATACCAAGACGGGTCAATACATTTATCATTCCATACTACTCGAAAGCTATTTTTCTTCAAGGAGGTCAAATATTTTTCATGATTTATTATTAGTGATTTGGTAGCTTTAGAAAGCTCTGAAATATTTTTTCCGTCACCCTTAAGTACAAGTCCGAAATTATATTTCGAAATAATCTCTTTCATAGGAGGATTACATCCAACTATGACAGGAATATTAAGAATTATTGATTGGTAAAGCCGGTTTGCTTCACAGTAAGTGTTATTAGGAGTACTTGTTTCATAAAGAACAATACTAAACAATGCACTCTTCAAGTAATTAGTAATAGCTAGTTGATTCACCATACCACAAAAATAAATTTTTTCATGCAATTGAATACCGTACTTTTTCATTAAACTCGAATATGCATTACTATCAAACTCACCGATGACAACAGCTTTTAGTTCCGGAGTTTGCATAATGCATTCTATTGTATTTAAAGGATATCGCCTAGCTACCGATAGCCCTTGCAAATACGCATAGGTAGAGCTTCCTAACCAGATCTCAAACTTCTTATACTCCTTATCTTCTTCTGTAGAGTTTAAGAATTTTCTATCTGGGAAATTATTAATAAAAACATTTTTACTTCGACATTTGACAATATCATTTGACTCTAGATAATCAATACGGTGCTTGTTCGCATGAATTATTTTTTTACTTCTACGCTCAATATAATGAAAAATAGGCTTCATAAATGTTTTTTCAAACCGAAATGGGATTTCATGCAAATCCCAAATACATCTGTTTTTCTTCGAAAGCAGTGGAAATACAAACGTATACTCCTCATGAGCCCAGATCAAATCATACTCATTTAAGAATGTATTTACTTTAAAGTAAAATTCAAGAGCTTTTACTAAGAGAAATTTTGCCTGAGGTAACTTATCTCTAGAAAACAACTTGAACGATCTGTATGGAACTCCGTATGAGGTCATTCCTTCTTCTTTTCTATTATCCGAAAAATTGACATAAATAAACACATCGACATCGTTTTTAAGTAACGTCAAGCACTCCTTGCGAATTCTATCATCGTATTCTAAACCGACGGTTCTCACTACAAATGCAATTCTAGTTTTTGTATGTTCCACTTTCTTACTTTTATCTAAGAGTGTCATATCTGCGTTCCATTCAACGACTTTAAATTACGTGAATTCATAATATTGGCTTGTCGTCGATTATATTCTCTACAAAATTGAATCTACTAAAAAATTCATCTATAAAAATCTGCTCGCCCAATGCATTACTTACAAGCGTATTCAATATCATCAAGCTGATCAATATTCACTCCTTCTTCAATAACCAGACATTCAGCATTGTTTAATAAATAATTATCTTTGACTGTGATGACATTGGGCGTATTGGCTATTCTAACCCCTACTTTTGTATTCATTACATTTCGTAGTATCTCTGTGAAACCATGTTTCTCTTGGATATGAAACTCAACGCCTCGGTTAGTTAAACTTCCATTATCACGTATACCGCCTAATACATTATCAAATACATAATTTGTCGCTCCAGAATCAAGGTAAACTGAAGAATACTCAGAGTTATTGAGTGTATTATTAGAAATTACGATATCAGTTCCCCGACTCAACAGTGAAACTATCCCACCTGTAGTCGAATTATCTTGAAAAATCACCTCTACAGCAGATCCATGTGTACCTAGAGCAGAAGCTTCTCTTAAAGGATCTATTTTGGCGTGTATAGTATTTTCAGAAACTATTACCCGACGTGAAGGAATACTGCCAGAGATATCAATTCCTCGTCTAAATCCCGCAATATTATTTTGCTCAATGATTACATCTTGACTACCGTATGTTTGAATCCCATAACAAGTCCTACAACCTAAGGGATAACCATTTGTTAACAGATTATTTGATATTGTCACATCTTGACTTTCTGATACCCACAAGCCAACTCTCCCAGTTCCAGTCACTCTAACATTGTTAATTCTCACGGGGCTCCCCCCTACTATTAGCATTGCCTTTGTATTTAAAACTTGTTTAGAAAAAGTCATGCCTATATTTTCGACAAGGACTCCAACAGAACACACCAGCCTCACTTCTGAGCCAGCACTATAATTACTTCTAAGAGGCTCAGACAATATTAATAGGTTTTGAAATTGGTATGCTATTGATGAAACTTCTCCAAAAAACACATTATATCGTTCATCGAATGGCCATAGCTGCGATACGTCCTTAATCACCAGATTATTACAATTTTTCCACTTCTTCTGGTAAAAAGGTTTATCTGTATATATCGCTTTACTTCCCCTAGTTTCATCGTACTTTAATTTTACTGATTTCTCTTCGTACGGCCCTATTTCAATGATCGACGTCATTTCTTCATTAATGGATAATAAAGTAC
>CAZEGV010000094.1:0-5942 GCA_964511645.1 uncultured Cytophagales bacterium | reverse complement strand
ACGTCCTAGTCAAAGGTACTACCAATGGAACCCAAACAGATTTTGATGGTAATTACACCATTACCACTGACGGCAATGCCTCTCTTGTTTTTAGCTATATCGGGTTTAAAACACAAGAAATTGCTATTAATGGACAATCTTCCATTAATGTAACTTTGTCTGAAGATGCAAACCAATTAAATGAGGTTGTAGTTTTAGGGTATACTACGCAAACAAGAGGTGACTTAACGGGATCTGTCGCTTCTGTTGATATGGATGATGCCCTAAGAGCACCTGCTGTAAATGCTGCAGAAGCTCTTGGAGGTAGAGTAACAGGTGTTACTGTTCTAACCAACGGTAACCCAGGATCCGCTCCTAAAATTAATATTCGTGGTTTTGGTACTAGTAATAACACTAACCCTTTGTATATTATTGATGGTGTACAAACTGATGACCCCGATGTTTTAAACAATATCAACCCTGCAGATATTGATCAAATGAATGTCTTAAAAGATGGTGCGGCGGCTATTTATGGCGCAAGAGCCTCAAATGGTGTTGTAATTATCACAACAAAAGGTGGCGGATATAATATGGACTCCGCTAAAGTATCTTTAGATATGTATACAGGGTTCTCACAAATTTCAAGCACCCCTGGAGTGCTTAATGCGCAACAACATGCTGATATGATTTGGCAAAGCCAAATCAATGATGGCATAACACCAACACACCCACAATATGGCTCAGGAGCTGCTCCAGTAGTACCTACGTCTATTGTTGGCTATACTAGAGTTGTTTCATATGACCCAATTACTTTTGCACCAGTAGGGCAATTTAATGCCACTGTTGAACCAGGAGGAACTGATTGGGTAGATGCTATAACCCAAAGTGCTCCTGTTTCAAATATTTCATTGTCTGTTCAAAATGGTAGTGAATCTGGCAAATACTTTCTTTCTATTGGGTATTTGAAAAGAGATGGGATTTTGAAACATACAGGGTTTGAGAGAATAAGCACTAGGTTGAATTCTGAATTTAAAATTGGTGATAAGCTTAGAATTGGCGAACACATGAATATTTCTTATTCAAATACAAAGAGTGGTAATGCAGAAGCTATTGAGAGTGCACTTAGAATAACCCCTTTGTTACCTGTAAGAGATGATAATGGTGAATTTACAGGTGTTGCAGGTCCAGGTCTTAGTAATACAAGAAGCCCTGCTGCTGCATTATTTAGAACTCGAAATGACTATAGAAAAAGATATGCTGTCTTAGGAGATATTTACCTTTCTTATGCAATACTAGATGAACTTACATTCAAAACTAGTTTAGCAGGTAGCTTCAATACTTTCGACAGAAGATCTTTTACTTCTTTAGACCCTGAACATGGTGAACCAATCTCAGATAGAACCTTAAGAGAAGAAGATCAAACAGCATATAACTGGAGTTGGACAAATACACTTAATTACAATAAAACATTTGGAGACCACTCAATCAATGCTTTAATAGGTATTGAAGCATTAAAAGATGGTGGAAAAGGGAAAATTATCTCAAGATCTGGGTATTTATTTGACGATCCAGACTTTTATTTATTAAATAATGGGTCAGGAACAGCCAATGTTGATGATGCCTATGATGGTTTTAATTCCTTGTTCTCAATATTTGGTACTGCTAATTATTCTTATAAAAATAGATATTATCTTACCGCTACAGTAAGACAGGATGAATCTTCAAGATTTTTGGGAGACAACAAAACTGATATTTTTCCTTCATTTAGTGCAGGTTGGGTAGTAAGTGAAGAAGATTTTTATCCTGAAGATTCTTTTATAGATAGATTAAAGCTAAAAGGGTCTTGGGGTCAATTAGGGAACCAAACATTACCCGCAAACAACCCTACCATAAATATCTCTAGCTTAAGTGAATCACAAGCAAATTATTCATTTGATGGGGCTGGTATTACTTCAGGTGCACTATTAACACAAGTAGGTAATCCAAATTTAAAATGGGAGACTTCGGTTACATCAAACTTTGGTGCAGACTTAAACTTATTTGATAACAAGATGTCTGTTTCTGCTGAATTTTATTCAATTAAGACCAAAGATTTGATTACTCGTGATTTTAGTTTAATTAGCTCAACAGCTATTGATGCTGGACCTCCATTGGTGAATTTAGGAGACATTAAAAATACAGGTGTTGATTTCAGTATCGGGTATAATAATGAAACTTCAGGTGGTTTGGTCTATGGTATAAATGTAAATATTTCTCATTATAAAAATGAGGTAATCAGTTTAATTAATGATTCTCCAGTTGCTGGTAGAGGTGATATAAGAAATGGAGCTGTTACCAGAACTGAAGTAGGTGAAGAGATGTCGTATTTCTATGGACGTAATATTATAGGCTTAGATAACAACGGAAGGTTTGAATATGAAGATGTAAATGGCGATGGTAATATTGATGATGAGGACAGAACAAAAATTGGTTCACCTCACCCCGATTTCACTTATGGTATCAATGCTAATGTTGAATACAAAGGATTTGACATTCAAATGTTCATTACAGGATCTCAAGGTAATGACCTTTACAACTACAACAAAGTATTCACAGATTTTGGTCTGTTCTTTAATGGAAACAGAAGTACCAGAGTTATAAATGCTTGGACACCATCAAACACAAACACTAATGTACCTGCATTAACAGCTTCATATCCTTTGGAAGAAGCTTCTGCTAATTCATATTTTGTTGAAGACGGTTCGTATTTAAGGTTAAAAAACCTTCAATTTGGATACAAACTCCCTGAAACAGTTACCGATAAAATTGGTATGGATTTCATAAGGCTATATCTACAAGCATCAAACTTGTTTACCATTACTGGTTATGATGGCTTTGACCCAGAAGTTATTGCTTATGACAACCTAAGTTTAGGTATTGATAGTAGAGTATATCCGAATTCAAGAATATTTACAATAGGTGCTAATTTTAAATTTTAAACGATGAAAAAGAAATTGATATATTTTGCACTGCTAATTGGAATTTTAGCGTGTAGTGATGATTTTACAGAGTCACCAGCAATAGGTGCTTTGAGTGATAGTGCTCTGAAAAACGAAACAGGTGTAAACCTGTTGTTAACAGGAGCATACTCTACCATTGATGGGATGAGATCAAATAGTTTTGGAAATGCATGGGCAACATCAGGCGATAACTGGATTATGGATGTGATTTCTGATGATGCTCATAAAGGAAGTACGGATGATGATCAAGCTGACCTTAAAGAGGTTGAACTTTTAAATTGGGCAACTGGTAATGGCTATTGGTATGGAAAATGGGGTGCTGTTTATGCTGGTGTCAATAGAGCCAACGCAGTAATTGCATTAATCAACACTATTGAAGAAGGTGATTTTTCTGCTCAACTTGCAGAGGCCAGGTTTTTAAGAGGTCATTATAACTTCGAACTTCAAAAAATGTGGGGCAATGTGTCTTATATTTCAGAAGAAAATTATGCCGCAACCGAATTCAATCAACCCAATTCAGGTCCTATTTGGGATCAAATTGAAGCTGACTTTCAATTCGGAATTGATAATTTACCTGCTACACAAGCAGAAGTTGGTAGACCAACTTCATGGGTAGCTAAAGCATTTCTAGGAAAAGCACACTTACATCAATCTGATTGGACTGCCGCTGCTTCCTTACTTAATGATGTTGTTGACAACGGTCCATATTCACTATTACCAGACTATGTAGATAATTTTCGTCTTGCTGGAGACAATAGTGTAGAATCAATTTTTTCAATTCAATTTACAACAGATGATGGACAGTCATTCAACGGAAATGTAAGAGGTACCTTGAATTTTCCCAACCCAGGTCCTTTTGGCTCATGCTGTGGTTTCTATCAGCCATCACAAGATTTGTTGAATGCATTTCAAACAGATGGTGCTGGACTTCCTTTATTAGACACCTTCAACCAAACCGATGTTAATAGCGATTATGGTTTAGAAAGTGCTGATTCATTTACTCTTTTTGCAGGAAATTTAGATCCTCGTTCGGATTACACCGTAGGGCGTAGAGGTATTGACTATAATGGCTATGGAGAACATGTTGGTCATGATTGGATTCGTGCTACATTTGCTGATATTTCTGGACCATATTTACCTAAGAAAAATGTATATTGGTCTGGCGAAACAGGTAATATAGCTACTGGAGGTTGGGGACAACAACATTCAGGTGTCAACTATCATATTATGAGATTTGCAGATGTACTTTTAATGGCCGCTGAAGCTGCCGTTGAAACGGGAGACTTAGCAACAGCATTGACTAATGTAAATTTAGTAAGAAACCGAGCCAAAAATTCTAATTACCTACAAGCTATTGGCGGTGGTAGTGATGCAGCTAATTACGTAATTGAGCCGTACATCGCATTTGCCGATGCAGGTTTTGCAAGAAAAGCAGTACGTTTTGAACGTAGAATAGAACTAGGTATGGAAGGTCATCGTTTATTTGATTTAAGAAGATGGGGGAACGCTCCTGAAATCATGAACGCCTATTATACTAACGAAGCTCGTACTATTAGCAATTTTGGAACTAAAGTAGGTACTTATACAGCAACAAATGATTTGTTTCCTATTCCATTAAGTGCTATCGATTTAAGTGGAGGGGTTTTAACACAAAATCCTGGGTACTAGAATAAATTATTTTTATTATTATCTAAAACGGAGCATTTATTAATGCTCCGTTTTTTTTATTTTTACCCTAATAATTTAAACCTATGAAAAAGACCTTATCTCTAGTATTATTTCTTGTTGCGTTATCCTCTTGCAAAAACAAAGAAGCACCAAGCAAAATTTTAAAGATATTTAATCAATTGAATGAAGAACATACAGGTATTTCATTTATGAACACCCTTACTGAAAGTGATTCTCTAAATTACTTTACCTACGGTTATATCTATATGGGAGGTGGTGTTTCTACTGGTGACATTAATAATGACGGGTTAATAGATCTATTTTTTACAGGCAATATGGTGCCTAATAAATTATATTTAAACAAGGGCAATCTTCAATTTGAAGATATTACAGAGAAAGCTATGATTTCAGGTGATAATAGGTGGTACACTGGAGCTACTATGGCAGATGTGAACAATGATGGCTTTTTAGATATTTATTGTTCTGTAGGAGGCAAGTTTGTCCCAAAAGAGAATCAATTATTTATAAATAATGGTGACTTGACCTTTACCGAAAAAGCAAGTGAGTATGGGCTAAATGAAGATGGTAATAGTGTGCAAGCTACATTTTTTGATTATGACTTAGATGGTGACTTAGATGTATATGTAGCTAATTACCCACCTACTTCTTTTAATGCACCCAATCAACATTATCTTTTAAAAAAAAAATTTACAAAAAATATTGAAACAGATAAACTTTTTCGAAATGATGGTGGTCATTTTACAAATGTCACCGATGAAGCGGGTTTGCGAAACTTTGGGCTTTCTCTAAGTGCCACAGTAGGCGACCTAAACCAAGATGGATGGCCAGATTTATATGTCTCTAACGATTTTAGCACCCCAGACTTGTTTTATCTAAACAATAAAAATGGAACATTTACTGAAACAGTTAAACAAGTAACTAAAAACACAGCTTTCTATGGTATGGGTGTAGATATTTCTGATTTCAACAATGATCAGTTGTTAGATATTTTACAAGTAGATATGAGCGCAGAAAATAATAGGCGATCAAAAGCCAACATGGCAAGCATGAACCATGCATTATTTTGGAGTACTGTAAATTCAGGATTTCATTACCAATATATGCAGAATAGTTTGCAAATTAACAATGGTACAATCAATAGCTCATTACCAGACTTTAGTAACATTTCAAGATTTGCCAGAATTTCATCAACAGATTGGAGCTGGGGACCTTTAATTGCTGATTTTGATAATGATGGTTGGAAAGATATTTTTATCTCTAACGGAACCAGAAGGG
>CAZEGV010000093.1:0-6260 GCA_964511645.1 uncultured Cytophagales bacterium | reverse complement strand
TGTTTAACATTTCGACAAGCTCAATATGACACAAAAAAAACAAAAAAGGATGCCGTTTCGATCCTTAACGCTAACGAATATCTACCTGTTAACCAAAAAATCGACATTTTCGATAAAATATCATAAAATTGTTTTTTCAAGTATAAATTTAGTTATTGTATTAAACAATACAAACAACAAAGATTATGGCTACTGTAAGCATAAAATTGAACTGGACCTTTGAACACTTTCTAACCTATGTACTATTTGTAGTAGCAGGTGCAGATATGAACGTAGATGAAAATGAGCTCAGTGAAATCAAAGAAATAATCACTAATAACAACGATACAACTATATCTTACGAACAACTCGCCGATGATGTAAAAAAAATATTAATGCTACAACCTCACATTGAAGAAAAAGAAGCCTTTATCAAAGAAAACAAACACCTTTTTTTGACAAATGAAGATAAAAAAGATTTCTTTATTGATTGTATCGAAAATGTAATAGTAGCTGATTTACATATAGATGAAGGTGAATTTTTAACTTATCGAACAATAAAAAAATCACTTACCGAATAAAACATCTTTAAGCTTTATCACTGGCTTCTCTATCAACTCATAAGAAATTGCACTCACAATAATTGTAGAAAACAAAGACGCCATAGCCAACATCCATATTCCAATCCAACTATCTTTCCATTCAGTACTGACATTATTAGCATAATATTGATAACCCATATGAATAAAAATGAGATGAAAAACATACATTCCATAAGATATTTTGCCTAAATAAGCTAGAAACTTACTTTTGATACTAAACTGAGTTTGACCAATAAATGAAGCAATACACAAAACAAAAATTACCGATAAAACAGGTCCTCTAACAACAACCCACCAAGCTGTATTTACTGGTAAAATTTGGTATTGAAATGCTACTAGTAAAACAGCAAGACTCACAAATAACCACCTCACTTCAGATTTTCCATTTTGATAAAACTTCATTAACCAAGGGCTTTCCATACTTGTGTAATAACCCAGTAAACTCGCGATTCCAAACATATCTAGGTAAGATAAAATATCGCTATAATCCACGTTTTTGTTAGGGTGAAATTGAATGAGTTCTAAGTAGCTCATCAAAAACCCCATAAGAATCGCAAACGCAAAGAACAAAGGCATACGACGTAAAGGCACCCAATACAAACAAATAGCCCAAATAATGTAAAAATGAACCTCTATACACAAAGACCAAAAAACACTAAATGGCGTGAGCCTAGGAAGAGTATCTAAATCCAGCATTCTATAATTTTCTAAAAAAATAAGGGTGTATTTCCAATCCATCTTATACCCTCCAGTAATATAAAACCCTAAATCTCTACGGACAGCGTCTGGTATCAACATCATTACAACACATACAAATAAATACAACGGCATAATGCGTAAGAACCTCCTCCCAAGAAACTTTCCTACATGATAAGTTCCCCTTATCTTATGATTGGTAATGATATATGTAATCAGAAAACCTGATAAAATAAAGAAAAAATTCACCCCTATCCCACCACCTGCTTTCACGTAAAGAAAAGGGAGTAACCCTAAGCCAGCAGGAACGTGCAACATAAACACTTTAAAAAAAGCAAAAAACCGTAAGGAATCTAAACTATGAAAGTGTTCCTTTTTCATAACTTATACATCTTGTACGTAAGTTTTCTCCTTATATCTCTTTGATACTGGGACAAATAAAACAGCCGCTACCAACATAAGAAAAGCAAAAAACCAATAATAGCTAGCACCAGAAAGAGTGTCTTTTGTCACAAATAAATTAACGACTGCGGTAAATAAGTTTCCTAAAGAAATAGAAAGTAAACTCAGTGCCATCACTAATGACTTAAGTGCTTTGGGAGCTTGTGTGTATGAAAATTCTAAAACAGTAAGGTAAACTAATATTTCGGCGATTGTAATGATTACATACACAGCTACTTGCCACAAAATAGAGGTCTCTACTCCATCCTGAATTTGCTGTTCTGCCAAAGCAACTACTACAAAAGAGGCTACACACAAAAACATTCCTATTCGTATTTTCTTCATTGGTTCCCAATTAATTTTAGGATAAACGAAGAACGTAAGTATCGGCACTAAAGTAATAATTATAATGGGATTGAGCGCTTGTAATTGAGAGGGGAGAATTGTGAACTCTCTACCAAAAAAACTTAAGACCCTATCCATCTTATCTGCCTGAAGCACCAAAGAGCTCCCTGTTTGGTCTAACAAAGACCAAAACACAACCATAAACGCAAAAATAACTGATAGCTTTTTGATAACCGAAAGTCCTTCTTTACTCGTGAGAGTATTAAAATATTGTTTGACTCCAACAGGCTCTACATGCGTATATTTCCTTTTTCCTAACCAAAAAACAATTGTTGCCAAAAGCATTAGTAAACCAGGAATCCCAAAGGCAACACTAGGATTATACTCATCCAAAATCATTGGAATCAAATATAAAGAGATTGCTGAGCCAAGATTTATTGACCAATAAAAGTAACTATACACCTTAGGAATCAAATTTTGATTTTCCTCTCCAAACTGATCTCCTACATGAGCCGACACACAAGGCTTAATCCCTCCAGAACCAATCGCAATCAATGATAAACCAACTGCTAAACCAATCCGAGTCTCATCTAAAGCCAATGCCAAGTGTCCCAAACAGTATACCACCGACAGTATCATAATCGTCTTGTATTTTCCCCAAATAGCGTCTGCCAAAAAAGAACCAATCATAGGTAAAAAGTACAATGCAAAAACAAATATATGCATCCAAAATTTAGCATCTTGATCTGACATTGTATCAAGAATCCCTTCTGAGCTCATTAAGTATTTAGTCATAAAAACGACTAAAATCGCTTTCATTCCATAATACGAAAATCTCTCTGCCGCTTCATTTCCTATGATATAAGGAATCCCAGAAGGCATCTTAGACTTTTGAATTTCTTTATTCATTAATGTGTCAGCCAACTTTTAATCATACCCTTTCCTATCATTTTATCATCATAAGTTGTCAAGACACTTTCTGGGTGAAATTGAACTCCTCGTACATCGTGTCTCGTATGTCTAATCCCCATTATACGGTTATCTTTGCTCATTGCCGTTATTACCAAATCTGTTCCTTGCATCGTATCTGGATTCACTGCCCAAGAGTGATAACGTGCGGCGGTAAATACCTGAGGAGAGTTCTCAAACAAATACTCCTTCTTGTCTTCTACCCTAGTTTCAAAACCAAATCCGTGTAGTACCACATCCATATTCTCTAGCTCAGCACCAAAAACCTCTGCTATTGCTTGATGTCCCAAACAAACTCCTAGAATACTCTTTGTACTCGCATATTTTTTTATCAAATCTATCAAAATACCCGCTTCTTCAGGAATCCCTGGACCTGGACTTAATAGTATTTTATCGTATTTATCTACTTCTTCTAATGTGATTTTATCATTTCGATAAATATCCATATCATCTCCATAACCCAATTCACGAATGATATGAACCAAATTATATACAAAAGAATCGTAGTTGTCTATTACTAAAATTTTCATCTCTTATGCTTTATCTTCTCCAAACATTTCATTGGCTTTATCTATGGCTTTTTTAAGTGCTGCCAGTTTATTATTCACTTCTTGTAATTCACTTTCTGGGTTAGATTTTACAACTATTCCTGCACCCGCTTGATAATATAAAGTATTCTCTTTACTCATAAAAGTCCTAATCATAATAGCATGATTCAAATCTCCCTCAAAACTCAAATGCCCTATTGCACCTCCATAATAACCTCTACTACCATACTCGTACTTATTAATTAAACTCATTGCCATATGCTTGGGTGCACCAGATAAAGTACCTGCTGGAAAAGTATCAGCAAACAATTGTGTTGAGTCTATATCTTTATCCATTTTACCCGTTACTTTAGATGCCATGTGTATCACATGAGAGTAAAACTGAATTTCTTTAAATCTTTCTACTTTGACTTCCGAACCGTGACGGCTCAAATCATTACGGGCTAAATCAACTAACATGATATGTTCAGAGCTCTCTTTGGGGTCTTCAAACAGCTTTTTAGCTAGCTTATAATCTCTTGTATCGTTACCCGTACGCCTAAAAGTACCCGCTATTGGGTGAATCGTTGCCTTATTCTTCTCAATCACAATTTGTGCTTCAGGAGAAGATCCAAATAATTTAAAATTACCAAAGTCAAAATAAAACAAATATGGAGATGGATTAATTGATCTTAGGGTTCTGTAAACGTTAAAATCATCTCCTTCAAATCCTTGCTCAAACCGTCTCGATAACACTACCTGAAAAACATCACCACGTTGGCAATGGGCAATTCCTTTTTTTACAATGTTTACAAACTCATTATCTGTCAAATTAGAACTTTCCTCTCCTTTAGACTGAAACTTGTACATCCCATACGATTTTTTTTGTAAAAACCTTTCTATTTCATCCATCCGAGAAATATCATCTGGACTGTGCTCAATAATAGTTAACTCATTATTAAAATGATTAAATACCAAAATAAAACGATATACTTGATAAATCATATCAGGTATAGCACGTTCTTCAGTTTTAAAATCAGAAATTTCTACATCTTCAAAATAACGCACAGCATTATAACTAGAGTACCCAAAAACTCCTTCTGTAATAAATGGGAGTTTTAATTTATCTGTTTCAAAACTTTTTGAAAAAGCGGACAACGACTTAGCAACATCTTCTCTGTTAATGATTTTTTGACATCCCTCACTTTCATCAGGAAATTTAGTCAGTATATTTCCTTTTCCAACTTCAAACCTAGCAATTGGGTCTACACAGATATAAGACATACTGTGATCATCACCATGATAATCTGAACTTTCTAATAAAATGCTATTAGCAAACCTATCTCGTAGCCGAAAGTATATTCCCACAGGACTTACCGTGTCCGATAAAGTTTTTTTATACGTACTCTTTAACTTAAATTTCTTCATCCTCAATCAATCTTCTTCAAAAATTAATTATTCATCTCAAAATAACAAAATCATCCCTAATACCAAAACTACTAAAAAAACACCTCTTTTTATAATTACAGTTACCCATATTGAGTTTCTGAAAAAATAATTACGATTAATATTTTACATGTAAAATATTAATCGTAATATTACATTGTAAACTAATTAAAAAAACATACAATTATGAAAAAATCATTGTTTTTGGCTTCAGCTCTTTTAGTAGCTTTAGCATCATGTAAAAAACCTACAGAGGATGCTAAAAAAGAAACTTCAGAGCCTATAGAAAATGAAGTAACGACACAAGAAAGCACGTCTTACAAAATAAACACTACCGAAAGTGTTATCAATTGGAAAGGTGCTAAAGTATTTGTAAAGGATTATGCTCATACAGGTACTCTTAAGCTTAAGAGTGGTGAGTTAAAACTGGCTAGTGACAAATCTATTGTTGATGGTAGTTTTGTTATTGACATGACTACAATAACGAACTCAGATCTTGAAGATACTGAAAAGAAAGAAATGCTTGAAGCTCACCTTAAAGGAACTGCGGAAGAGAAAAAAGATCATTTCTTTAATGTATCAGAATTCCCTGAGGCAACATTTGAGATTACTGGAATAGAAGGAAGTATCGTGAAAGGTAATTTAACTATTAAAGGTAATACAAACGAAGAAGAATTTGAAGCTACTATAAGTGAAGAAAATGGTCAATTAATTGCTCAAACAAGTGCTTTCAAAATAAATAGAGTAAAGTACAAAGTGGAGTACGGTTCTAAAACTACTTTTGCAGATATCGCAAAAGACAATGTAATTTCAGATGATATTGAATTAGAAATTAAATTAGTACTAGAAAAATAAGTATTATTTTTGACTTACATTATTAAGTTAACAGGTATAAACGGTAATAGTTGATTGAATGGTAATCCATTCATGTTTGGTTTGGGAAGGGCTGCATTTTGCAGTCCTTCCTTTTTTTTGTAATACCACCGTACAATTAGATTGAATTATTTTTTGCATTATTTTAACAAAGGCTGAATTCAAGTCACAAATGCAACTTTTTAATTATACCAGTTTAACTATAATATGAGTCTAATTTAGATTGAATTGTTTTTTGAAATATCGAGGAAAAATGATTTAGCATAACTGGTTAAGGTAAATTATTTTAACGAAGAGAGTGTAAAAACAAACAGGATAAATGACTTATCTTATAGTTAAAATGGTATTAAACAATAATTGATTCATTACAAATATAGGGTTT
>CAZEGV010000092.1:0-7049 GCA_964511645.1 uncultured Cytophagales bacterium | reverse complement strand
AGTATCATTAAGATTCAGCACTGGTCACTGCCCATTCGGGAAACGGAACACAACAATCGCTAAATGTAATTTGCTACGTTCTTTTTGTCTTTTCCATTTTTTAACGTATCTTTCAGATACTAAAAAAATAGAAAACCCAGAACGTAACTACGTTTAGCGGGTCGTTAGCACCAATAAGTCTTTTTACCATAATGAATAATTCTAAGTTTATTTTTATAGCGTTCCTGTTCATTTTATTTTTTTCTTGTAGTAAAAAAACTACACAGTCCAATCAAAATACGAAGGATCACCATATTCAAAAGGAGTCTAACACTACTCATTACTTAATAACTGCAACGTCTAGTCAAAAAGCGGTTGATGAAGGAATGAGAATTCTCAAAAATGGAGGTTCTGCAATGGATGCTGTACTTTCTGCTTCTCTCGCCGAAATTGCTGAAACTGAAGGGAAATTTATCAGCTATGCTGGCTTTATGAATTTACTATACTACGAAGCAGAAACTGGGAATGTATATAATATGAATGCGGCTTTTAACACAATCCAAGAAGAATCAGAACCCTTGACTATTCCTAAGGCAAACTATGGTAGTACCGTAAGCAAATCTAAAACAGTTCTAAATGGAAGAACTATTCTGGTTCCAGGATTTATGAAAGGCGTAGAAGAGGCTCATGAAAAATTTGGTAAAATACCTTTTCATAATTTGTTCGATAATGCTATATCTATGGCTGAAAAAGGTGTCATTTGGTCAAGTCTAGATGATAGAAAGTTTAGATTAAATGAAAACATAATGACTCACTTTTCTGAAACCAAAAGAATATTCACTAAACCAGACGGTACCTACTATCAGGTGGGAGATACATTTAGACAACCTGAATTAGCTAAAACATTAAAAAAAATAAGTATTGAAGGCTCTGACTATATGTATAAAGGGGAATGGGGTAATAAATTTGTTCAAAAAGCTAGGCAAGTTGGGAGTAAAATCACTTTACAGGACTTAGCAGACTATGATGTTATTTGGACAAAACCCATTCATAAAAAATATAATGGCTATGATGTTTATGTAAATGGAGAACCTTCCTATGGAGGAGTTACTTTAGTAGAAGCGTTGAATTTTACTGAAATTTCAGGGTTCTCAAAAATGAGACATTACTCAAAATCAGATACAGCCTTGGCGACATTATATCAGATATCAAATCTTTCAAATCGCTTAACATATTATCCCTTAAATGTTTCTACAGAACTTGATTTATCAAATAAGTCTAGACTAGAAATGAATACTTCAAAAGAAGTATGGAAATTATTTTACCAAAGTAAATCGAATTCAAAAGGAAATGTCAAGATTTATAAAAACGAACATTCTGCTGCGGTTGTAGCAATAGATAAATTCGGGAATATGGCAACTGTAATTCATACCATAAATACATTAGATTGGGGTTCAACTGGGATTTTTATAGATGGTATTTCAATCCCTGATGCAGCCTGTTTTCAACAAGACCTAATCAATAAAGCTGGCCAAGGAAAAAGACTTCCAGAAGGTACAACCCCGGGCATTGTATTAAAAGATGGAAAACCTATTTTAGGTTTTTCTTGTATTGGTTCAGGTTTACAGAATCAAACTTTTGTAAACTTAATCAGCATTTTAGATTTTAGAATATCTCCAATTGAAGTTGTTAATACTCCTGGTATTGGTGTCTTGAATTATTCAAATGGCTACTTTAACTTATTTATAGCACCAAACCAATTCTCGGACTCTCTCATTATTAAAGCATCTAAATTAGGAGGACACTTCATTGAAGACAAATCTGTCATTAATGGTTTTTGGACAGGTATTTATAGAGAGAAAGATGGAAATTTAATAGGTACTTCTGTTTGGCATAAATAAATATAATGATCGAAATAAAAAGTGGCTAACACGATGCAAAAACGCATAGCTGGGTTCGTCGGAAATCGTAGCTTTAGTTCTTGTATCATCGGCGGAAAATCACAGATTTTCCTCGCATCGAAGCCAAAATTTACGAGGAAATCTGTGATTTCCTTGGAGTAAACCGATATCTTTATTTCTTCAAAAACCAGCAACGACGTTCTGCACGAGCCGTTGTAGTTCCACTCAGCTCGGCGCTGAGCAATTTGCTACATTTGGCTAAAAAACGCCAAATTCTCGCCCCTTTGTTCTTCCACTACAACGACCCGCTAAACAAATTACTCTGTTCAAGTATCATTAAGATTCAGCGCTGGTCACTGCCCATTCGGGAAACGGAACACAACAATCGCTAAATGTAATTTGCTACGTTCTATTTGTCTTTTCCATTTTTTAACGTATCTTTCAGATACTAAAAAAATAAAAAACCCAGAACGTAACTACGTTTAGCGGGTCGGTAATTTCAAAAAAATAATGAACTGTTAAAAAAAACGACTAAATTCCAGAATGATATGCAACAATTATTTTTTATAAAAAAAGACACACTTGAGTGGCGAGAAGTAGAAAAACCAAAGGTCACTTCTGGAACAGATGCAATCGTTAGACCATTTGCCGTTGCTAAATGTGACTTAGATGATGCTTTTTTATTTAATAACGTAAACCTTAAACTTAAACTTGGTAAGTTTTTCGGGTTAATTGACCCTCACTATTCAAAAGTATTCGGGAATTTAATGAAAGGGCCTTTTCCTTTTGGTCATGAGTGTGTTGCACAAGTCACAGAAATTGGAGATAAAGTCACTAATATCAAAGTCGGAGATATTGTATCTGTTCCGTTTCAAATTTCATGTGGAACATGTAATACTTGTAGAATGGGCATAACAAGTGGTTGTGAAAGTGTAAATCCAGTATCAACTTATGGTTTTGGTAAGCATTTAGAATTTGGTGGAGCAATGTCTGATTTTATAAAAGTACCATATGCAGATAATATGCTAATAAAAATCCCTTCACATCTTAATCCTATTCATCTTGCAAGTTTATCAGATAATATTCCTGATGCTTATAGGCATGTAAAGGATTTAGTAAAAAATCCTAATCAAAAAATTCTTATTATCTCTGGGAAAGCAAAAAGTGTTGGACTTTATTCAGTCCTTTTGGCTAAAGCAATAGGAGTTTCAGAAATTGATTATGCGGATAATAATAAAGAAAGATTAGACATTGCCCATAAAATAGGTGTAAATAACATTTTTGAATCCTTCTCTCAGATAAATAAAAAATATGACTTGGTCATTGATGCTAATTCAACATCTAGAGGTTTGAACACAGCTTTTCGCTCTGTCAGAAACTATGGAACAGTTACAAGTTCAGGAATTTACATAAAGAAAACACCTGTATCATTAATTGACCTTTATGGTAAAGGAATAACTTTTAAAATTGGATTAGCGAACGCAAGAACAGACGCAGAAAAAATTCTTGAACTTATACAAAAAGTAGAAATTCCTTTTGAGATTGTAACAACTAAATTAGCATCTTGGGAAAATTCTATAGATGCTTTCTTGGAAGATACTACAAAAGTTATTGTAACTAGAGAAAGAATAAAAAATGTATAACAACACCTAAACTTAAGGGTTACAGAGATAATTTGATAGTTCTGAGCTTTTGTCGAGTCCGTCAAATATAAAATTTGATGTTAAAAATGATAAAAGTTAAAAATAAAATTGTTACATTTGGATTTTCAATAAATTGAAAATTTAATGCTTTGAAAGCCTAAACATTAGCAATAATTAAAACATAATATTATGAAAAAAATTACAATTCTATTTATTTTACACTTATTAAGTAGTTCAATAAACGCACAAGTTACACTTTATTCAGAATCATTTGAAACAAACTCTTTTAATATAAATTATGTATTGAATCGTTTTTCTGATGGTGGTCAAGACTATTTTGGTGTCGTTGATGCTTGGGGAAACACACAATTTATAACTGAAAATTCTGTAAACCCCTTTACTTTCCAAATGACTAACCTTGATGGTAGTAATTGTATTGGAGCAGAAGATTTAAAACGACAAGACAATCCTCTAAATACAAATCTTGATGATTATAGAGGTTATTTCATAGCTAAAACAATTGATGCATCTGCTTATGCTGAAGTAGAGATTCATCTTTTAATAGGAACGAGAGACCCTGGTGCTTTTGGAACGGTTGAAGCAAATGATAACGATGCTGTGAGAATTCAATACGCATTTGATAGTGATATAGCTACAGGAGGAAATAATATATCTTCAGGTTTAACAAGTGAAAGTACAGTAAATACAGGTAATTATACTGATATAGGTCGCTTTTCAGCAAACGCACCTACGCAAGGTTCTTTACAGTTAGATACCGATTTAGATGGAACTCCAGATGGAGCAATTCTTAATAATATATTAACGGAATATGTTTTTACAATACCTGTTACAGGAACCAATTTATCAGTTAGAATACATATGGACTATGATGATTCTGCTGAAGAAGTTGCATTTGATAACCTTAGACTAATTGGAGTTAATCCATTAAGTATTTCTGAAAATAATTTACAAATAGGTATTAATATATATCCAAACCCCATAGATGAAAAATTTTCAGTTTCTTTTAATAAAGAATATGCTAATGTAGAAATAAAAATAATAAACACATTAGGGGAAATTATTAATACTCAGTCATATAAAAACATCAATGGAATAGACGATTTTATTATAAAGGGTGAAAAAGGAATTTATTTCATCCAAATTAATGCAGATAATAGTACAGACACTTTTAAAATCATAAAAAAATAGAAGCTATTGCTAATCGAGTAGACGGCTTCACCCCAAATTAGGGTGAAGTTCGCCTCTCACACCACCGTACGTACACAAGCTACGATCGATACTTTCTCCTTGCCAAGCTTTTTCAGTTTCAAATGGATACTTGCTAAACTTCTTTGAGTTTAAGACCGTTGCAAGGTGAGTAGTTTATTTTTTTATTCTCAACTTTTTAAGTATATTGTAGGTTAAAGATTTACAATTATGACTAGGATATTCTTACTAGCCCTTACTTTTTTCTCATGTATTTATAGTTTTTCTAGCAGTTATATTCGCTATAATCATGCAGGATATTTTCCGGATCAGAAAAAACGAGTGATTATCCTCAGTGATGAAAGTCTATTGGGGAAAATATGGACACTTAGTAATAGCTCAAACCTTATTATCAAACAAGGTGTTTTTGGTGTAAAAAACCAAGGAGTAACAGACTATACAGCTCAGGCGTACAATTACACAATCACCTTTACTGACATTACCAATACGGGGGCTTATGCTTTTGAAATTGTTGGGATAATCACTCAAACGATTGAGATAAAAAACAATCCTTATCAAGGTATTGTAAGTGATGTACTCAAAGGAATTAGAGCAAGAAGAAGTGGAAGCACAGATGCTTTAGTACATGCTGTCTCTCATGTTGGGGATTCGTCTTGTGCGGTATATCGCAATGACTTACTAGGTAATACAAAAGCCAATTATATTGTAGATGCTGGCGGACTCAAAATGAATTTGAGCGGAGGTTGGTATGATGCGGGAGATTATATCAAATTCACACTTACTAATGCTTATACGGCTTATCGATTACTGAAAACATATCAATTAAATCCAAATAAATACCGAGATATTAAAGATGTATCTACCACACAATATAACGACTTGCTAGATGAAGCATTTTTTGGATTAAATTACCTTACTAAAACCCTTAACGGGAATGATTTTGTTATTCAGGTAGGAGATGAAACGGATCACCAGCAATGGCCAATTCGATTACCCGAAAACGATACGTTAAATTCTTATAGAAAAGCTTATATCGCTTCCGCTAAACCTCAGTTAGGCTTAACTGTGGCTGCTCTAGCACTGGGTGCTAGGATTTGTATAGATGAAGGTTATATGCAACTAGCTTCATTGTATCAACAGAAGGCAATTACTGCTTATACATTGGCTACAGGCTCTAATGCAATTGATGCAGCTTGGTACGAAAAAGATGGAGAAGTGTTTTATCAAGACAATACCCATCAAGATAATCTTAAAATTGCTGCTTATGAATTGTATAAACTCACAGGGCAACAAAATTACTTGAATCAAGCCAAGGCTTATATGGTAGGCGTAAGTTATTGGATTTCGTGGGGAGATTTGAGCCTAATGGCAAACAATACTTTATATCAAAACCAAGGGGCGGCTGTGTCGGCAGTTACCACATCTTTAGCTTACTTTAAAGGGCTAGCTGATGCTTCAGGCAATATTTGGGATATGCCACATGAGTCTACTTGGGGTACATTGTATTCGTACTTTGGAGTAGCCAATGGAGCTTTGACTTATGAAAGTCAATCAGATAATGATCAATACCGAGATTTAGCAACTGATGTATTGGATTACACTATGGGACTTAACAACTGGGGATTGGGCTTTGTAGCTACAGAGCGAGTAAGTGGTACACTTACATCTTCCTATGCGCAAATGTACCGTTTGCAAACCTCTATTTTTCCAACAGGTGAGATAGCAGAAGGACCAACTACATTATCTACTCATAATGATAATAAACAATATTTTTATCCCGAACATGATTCAACTTTATTTTATAAAGATTTTAATACTCCAAATCTTACTTTTTTTCAGCAAGAAGGTGATTTTGTATGTATGGAAACTATTATTACAGGTTTATCTGATGGTTTGTATATGTTTGCTTTAGCCGAAAAATTATTAGCAATAGATGCAACTACTTCTATTTTTGATAAAAACAGTTTAGAAACTGCATCTTCTTATGTTTACCCTAATCCTGCACATGATAAGCTAAGTATAGAGTTAAAGGAGTTAGAAGCAGAAAGAATTAGTGTCTTTGACATTAAGGGTAATCATATTTTGTCTAACCGTGTCCATGACAATAAGATATCAGATATTGATGTATCAACTTGGTCAAATGGAATTTATACCGTGATTATTTTTTTGAGTAATTCTAAAACTAAGATGGAAACTTTTGAGAAACTGTAAACTTGATTAGAAAGTAGTTTTTACCGTTAAATATTTGTTATACCAGTTTAACTATAATATGAGTCTAATTTAGATTGAATTGTTTTTT
>CAZEGV010000091.1:0-7101 GCA_964511645.1 uncultured Cytophagales bacterium | reverse complement strand
AATGTGAAAAACAAACAAGATAATTGACGTAGATTATAGTCAATATGGTATAAGTCGTGGGCTTTTCTTCCATTTGTCAAAAGATAATTTAGTTTTGTATCATTTTGAGCTAAAACGAAGTCCACCTCTTTATTTAATAAAAGTTTACAATTGGTTGTTGTGGTATAGTTAGTACTTTCTAACATTTCTAATTGAATGTTTTCCTCTCGTGAGAGCACTTCGCTTAAAACACCCCCTACATGATGGTAAGTGCTTGATTTTGAGGCTGTTGCAAAAATATATTTTCTCTTTTCAGAGCAAGAACTGATGAAGAGTATCCCTAAAACAAATAAAATTATATGGAAAAAAGAAAATCTCATTTAATAAAATTTAAAATAAAACTATATGAATAGTGCTGTTTTTCACATTAACTCATTGATAATATAGATTTTTGATTTTATTTTTACAAAAAAACAAGAAGTTTTTATAAAAATACTGCTACCGAGTCAACTGTAATTTCTTGAATGCAGTGACAGTTTTCAGTTTTTCTACAATCTGAGCAATTTACATTTTTAAATAAGACATGAACATTTTCTCCTTGCGGAGACCAGCGTGCGGGATGAATCGGCTTCATGGGAGGATAAATTCCTATGGTTAAAATTCCTGATGCGGCAGCAATGTGAATAGGTCCTGTGCTACAAGCCACCAAGACTTCTACGTTTTGAATTAAACTTATTAGCTCTGCTAAAGTGATTACTCCGGTTAAGTCTTGGATATTTCTCTCGTTAAAAAAATCAGGGCATTCTTTTCTAATCAAATTACCTTCTGCAAGTGTACCTGTTATAAGAACATTATAGCTATCCCCCAATTTTTGAGCGAGACTTAAGTATGACTCTACTTGCCATTCTCTTGCACTTCCTTTTGATTTTGGGTGTAAAATAATATTCTTTTTTTCTGTAGAAAGGAATTTTTGAATGCTTTTACTGTCATTTTTTTGAAAACCATAAAGATTCTTTATTTCTGACAAAGGAATGGTTTCAGTTAATTTGAATGCTTTTTGAAGTAACAAAACATTTAACTGACTCTCGTGTAAATTCGATTTTCTGCGAGATAATTTGATTAATTTGTTGCAGAACAACCAATGGTAAAGTCGATGGCTAGTTCCTATACGGAGTTTAATTTTTTTTACCTTACTGAGGCGAGCTATTATTTTATTAGGAAAGACATGAAGTATTGCTTCGGCTTGGGGTAGTTTTGTGTTTTCTTCATCGTATAAAATAAACTCATCAACAAATGAAGAAGTTTCTATTAATGCCTGAGTATAGGCTTTTCCTAAAAAATAAATTTTTGTCTCTGGAGATGTTTTTTTGATATAACCACAGAGAGGGAGTGTGAGCATTACATCTCCTAAATTATCTGTACGGCTAATGATAATAGATTTAGGTATCATTTTGATTTCTGTATCTGACGGATTTTGGCATATTTGATAAAAGTAGCAAAGCTAGAGATTGAACAAACTACAAAACCATAATAACCATCCAAAAACCCTAATTTAATCCAATAGTCTTTTATGAATTTTATAAACGGTTTGATAATAATACTTAGAATACTCCCTTTTTTAGTATTGTATTGCTCTTTTGCGAGGATATCTGTAAAATAATTTACTTGATCTATATGTTGTCGTATGCTATAATAAGAGTAGTGTAACAAATCTCCGTTTAGCATTTTAGTTTGTTTATCATTATTTACTTCATAACGATCGTGAGGATTAGTACCAGCCCATTGCCCATGATTTTTTTTAAATAAACGAAGTTTTGTATCGGGATACCAACCGCAATGTTTAATCCATTTATCACAGTAGTTGGTTAAGCGGCTTACATAGTAACCTCCTACATTTTCCCAGTTTTGTTTTACGGTGATAATACTCGCGATTAATTCTTCTGAAAGTGCCTCATCTGCATCAAGCGACAATACATAATCATATTTAGCTTGGTTCTTTGCAAAATTCTTTTGCTGAATATGTCCTTCAAATCGGTTTTCTATAAACTTAACGGAGTATGATTCGCATATTTCTTTCGTTTTATCGGTAGAAAAAGAATCGACAACAACAATTTCATCCGCTATAGATTGTACTGAATCTAAACAGCGTTTGATGTCTCTTTCTTCGTTAAGCGTGATAATTACAACCGAAATTTTAACCTTCATCCTACGAAGTTTTGAATAAATCAACAGACTATCAATTAAAATCAGTAAAATATTTTAACGATTTCAAATAAAACTAGGCTAAGAAGTCTTATATTTTTTTACATTTGCGTAGATGTCAACAGTATTAAGCCCACCCCAAGAGAAGAAAAACAAAGACGCTTTATTTGAGGCAGAGCTAATGCCTCATATTGATGCGCTGTATAACTTTGCTTATCGATTGACACAGGGGGAAGATGATGCCAATGATTTGGTACAGGAGACTTATATGAAGGCCTATCGTTTTTTTGATTCTTACCAACAAGGAACTAATGCCAAGGCTTGGATGTTTAGGATATTAAAGAATAGCTTCATTAATGACTTCAGAAAAAAAAGTAAACAGCCAACCAAAGTTGATTATAACGAAGTAGAAAACTATTATAATTCGGACAATACAGAGATAGAAGCCACCGTTGATTTGCGTGTAGATACTGTGAAAGAAATGATGGGGGATGAAATCACGATGGCATTAAACTCCTTAGATGTAGATTTCAGAACAATTATTATTCTTTCTGATTTGGAAGGTTTCAAATATGAAGAAATGGCTAAAATATTAGATATTCCAGTAGGAACGGTTCGCTCTAGGTTACACAGGGCTAGGAATCTTCTGAAAGGAAAACTAAATGAGTATGCGACTAAAATGGGTTACGTAAAATAAGTATGGGATTTCTTAATTATATAAAACGAATATTGGGGATTACTTGCAAACCCTGTGAGAATGGGAATTGCCAAAAACTAGCAGATCTCGTACCAGTAATATTAGATGGTGAGGCTACTGCTGAGGAAAAAGATTTTTTTAAATCTCATGCCAATGGTTGTAAACCTTGCATGAGTAAATACAATATAGAGCAGAAACTATTAAAGGCAGTTAGAGATAAACTAAATCGAAAATGTTGTCCAGAAAGATTGAAAAATAAAATAAAAAAAACAATCCAATCAGAAGATGTCGGGTAAATTAATTATTTTTTCAGCACCATCTGGATCGGGAAAAACTTCGATTGTAAAGGAGTTGGTCAAACAAATCCCTCAACTAGAATTTTCTATTTCGGTCACTACTCGTGAGCCACGTGGAGCAGAAGTACACGGAAAAGAGTATTATTTTTTTACAAAAAAAGAATTTGAAAAAAAAATTGGCTATGAGGATTTTGCCGAATTTGAAGAAGTATATCCAGGTAGGTATTATGGCACACTCAAAGAGGAAGTAGAACGGTTATGGGCAAAGGGTCATGATGTGTTATTTGACGTGGATGTAAAAGGTGGCGTGAACCTCAAAAAAATATATGGTGAAAAAGCCTTAGCTATATATGTAAAAGTACCCTCAAAAGCAGTACTTGAAAAACGCCTTAGAGACCGAGCAACCGAAAATGAAGAAAATATTCGAATGAGAATGGGTCGGGTAGAAGAAGAAATGAAATACGAAGAGCGATTTGATGTGGTGGTACTCAACGAGATACTTGAAAAAGCCGTAATAAGTGCCGTAGAAGTAGTTCAATCATTTTTGGACAGATGAAAATTGCTTTATTTTTTGGTTCGTTTAATCCCGTACATGTAGGACATCTTATTATTGCCAACACTATTGCCAATCAGCCCAGTATTGATAGAGTTTGGTTTGTGGTGTCTCCTCAAAATCCTTTTAAAGAAAAAAAATCGCTTTTACATGAGTTTGATCGTTATGATTTAATCAAAATGGCAATTGAGGATAGCCCTCAATTGGACGTATCAAACATTGAATTTTCTATGCCCAAACCTAGTTATACGATTGATACACTTACACAACTCAAAGAGCAATTTCCTTCTTATGAGTTTTCTATTATCATGGGAAGCGATAATCTTGGGGATCTTCATAAATGGAAAAACTATGAAGCAATACTTAAATATTATGAAGTAATTATTTTTCCTCGTCCTCATTATGTGATGCCTAAAAAGTATCAAAATCACCCAAGTATTCACGTTTTGCAAGTGCCTTTATTAGACATTTCTGCTACGTATATTCGTAAACAGATACAATCGGGAAAAAACATCCGTTTTTTGGTGTCGGATGTAGTGAAAGATAGGATAGAAGAAAAAGGTTTGTATTTATAGGGTGTGTTAATAAAAATCTCTTGAGTAGCCCGAGTCTTCCTGCTCTTCTCAGCTGGCTGTCAGGACAACCTAAGATCATCGCAAGTAGTTTGTTTTTCCAGAATTTTGTATCTTTATTGATTTCAAACTTTCCGTTTTTATATGTTAACTCGATTTTGTGATTTACTCTAATGAACCACAACGACCCCGCTAAACGTTTTATCCCGAAAAAACGATACAAAATGTTTTAGGTTTTGTATTTTTCACTATTTGTAATTTACATTAAAAAAATAAACCGACAAATAAGACATCACAAAAGCTATGTTTTCATATTATACAATATCACCAACTTCCTCCAGCTCCTCCGCCACCAAAGCTACCTCCACCAAAGCCACTAAAACCACCGCCACCACGATTATGCCAGTTTGAAGTTCTTCTTCGTCTCACATACGGATTTGGGTCATGAGGTAAGGTATTAATTACACGTATGCCACCACGAGAAAATCGTGATAGAATAAAAATCACAATCAAAATAATGATTAAAATCACAAAAGCTGATGATGGGCTAGACTCATGAAGCTCATCATCTACTGCTTCAAACTCTCCTGAGAAAAGATAAAACATTCTATCGATAGCTGCATCAATACCTTGATAGTATTTTCCTGTTCTAAAATACGGAATCATAATGCGATCTACAATACGTTTAGATTGAAAATCAGTAAGCAAATACTCTACACCATAACCTGTTGCAATAAAGGTTTTACGATCATCTATCGCAACAACAATCACTACCCCATTATCTTCTTTTTCTTGCCCTACCCCCCATTTTTGTCCAATTTCAGTAGCGTACATCGCGATGTCTTCATAGCCTGTAGTCGCTACAATAACCACCAAGATTTGTGTAGATGTAGAGTCATCATAAGCCACTAGCTTGGCTTCTAAGTTTTCCCTCTCAGGTTGTGACAGTGTATGTGTAAAATCATTGACCAATTTTGCAGGGCTGGGTTTATCAGGCACAACAATAGCCGATGAGGCAACGCCACCATAGCAGAGTAGGAGCAATATAAAAGCTCGCTTAATGCTTGTAGACACTAATCTCATTTGGTAGTTCATTAATATCTCCTTTTTGATACGGGAAGTGCTTGATTGCTTGATTAAGCACTTGTTTAATCGCAAACTCCAAGCCTTCTGTGTATTTATCTATTTTAAAAAACCTTAAAGCATTGTCTCGGATTTCATCCCAAAACACTTGATGTACTAATTGATGAATACCTTTATCACCCAAAATAGAGAACCGCTTATCCTCAATAGAAAGGTAAAACAACACTCCATTTTGTAATTGTGTCTTGTGCATATCGAGTTCTTCAAAAACCTCTAATGCTCGGCTCATCACATCTTTAGGACAATAATTCTCTAGCCTAATGCGAATTTCGGCACTAGTTTGTAGTTCTGAGTCTACAATAATTTGCTCAAGATAAGTAAGAGATTCCTCGGAAAACATCTTTATTAGAATTCTACTTCAGGAACTTTTTCTGCTTTTTTATCAGATTCAAAATACCCTCTTTCATCAAAACCAGTAATTCTTGCTACAATGATTTGTGGAATTTTTCTAATGTATGAATTATATTCCTTTACCGTATCGTTAAACCTCATTCGCTCTACAGTAATTCTGTTTTCTGTGCTTTCAAGCTGCCCTTGTAGCTGTAAGAAGTTTTCGTTTGCCTTAAGGTCTGGGTATTTTTCAATTACGACTAATAATTTAGACAGAGCAGCAGTAAGTCCATCTTGTGCCGATTGAAATCTTTTGATAGCAGCTGGCGTGAGTTTAGAAGCATCTATATTAACAGAAGTTGCTTTTGCTCTTGCTTCAGTTACTGCTACTAAAGTTTCGTTTTCGTGAGCAGCAGCTCCTTTTACCGTTCGTACTAAATTAGGAATAAGATCAGCTCTACGTTGGTAAACATTTTGTACTTGTCCCCATTGTGCCTTTACACTTTCATCTTTTTCTACCATTGCATTGTAGCCACATGAGCTTAATAATGAGGCTACAAATCCTAGTAATGTTAATTTTAATATTGTTTTCATCGTTTATACATCGAATATAAGCTATATCCACCAAAAAGAGAAAAACTTATTAATATAACTCCTGGAGCTAGCCACTCTTTAGATACTATAATTATAAATACTCCTGCTAAGAATAGTGGCACTACTATTGTTAAAAAAACTACCCCTACAAATCCATGCAAAAAATATTCCCCAAGTTTAGCTAGCGAATACCAAGGTAAACTCAGATAATCTTCATATTTTTTTCGTGCTTTGGCTCTTTGTTTTGCCCAAGCTTCTTCCATTTCAGCAATAGTAAATCGGGTATTTTGGTAATATGTCGTCTTTTTATAGTCTTCTTGTGAAATTTGGGTATAAGTAGGAGAACCACCTTCTATATAATCCATTAATATCTCATAAGAGATATTAATATCTATAAATTTTTGCTCAGCAGCGGGACTAGAATTACGATCAGGGTGATAAAACATCGCCTTCTTACGGTAAGCCTTTTTGATTTGATTTTTTGTCGCTTTTCTAGTGAGGCCTAATATTTGATAGTGCTTTTTTAGCATTTTGCAATATAGCAATTCTTACACCATTTTACCTTTAAGAGGTTGCTAGGATAAATTATTTAATAATAACTACTTGGGCGTTTCCACATTCGCCAAAAGGACGGCTCATGCGGTCGGGCTTTTTGTTCCCGATTTTTCCGAAAAAAAATCAAGACCGTTGCAAGGTGAGTAGTTTATTTTTCCAAAATTTTGTATCTTTATGCTA
>CAZEGV010000090.1:0-7390 GCA_964511645.1 uncultured Cytophagales bacterium | reverse complement strand
AAAAAAATAAAAAACCCAGAACGTAACTACGTTTAGCGGGTCGTTGGCTTTAATTAGAAAAACCAATTTTATTCTGTTTTACAATTGAAAATACTAGCACACCCAAATTTCACATTATTATTAAGTGAGATATTAGTTTAAAATCGTAATCTCTGTACGTCTATTTTTCTGACGACCTGCTACAGTTTTATTGGTTGCTGTGGGTTTAGACTCACCATAACCTTTGGCTACTAGCCTAGTTGCCGTAATCCCGTGTTTGATTAGATAATTTCTTACTGTTTCGGCTCTACGCTGAGATAAATCTTCATTATACTCATCTGTACCATCGCTATCTGTATGTCCTGCTATTTCAACCCTAATACTTGGATGAGCTTCCATTACGGATAATAATAATTCTATAGATGGCACAGACCGATTTTGTAACTGGTCTTTATTGACATCATAATACATGTTTTCAAGTAAGAACGTTTTATTTTCTTTGAGCTCTTTTTTCGTAACATCAAGTGTTAATACCTTAATTTCTTTCGTCTCAATTTTTTCTACTGCCTCTGCAACTGTATCAACATGCACGTATCGTGGAGCAGTCATGTTATAAACGATTCTATCAGTGTTTGATTTACGAATTACCGAATCTAAATTAATTAGCTCTGCTGGGCTACCATTCCCCTTATCTACAACCATTAGGTATTCTTTTTCTTTGATTAAATCAAAACCATAACCTCCTTTGTTGAGGCTGTCATTCCATACGATTTTATCGGTAAAACCACTATAATCTCCATCTTCCCATGAGTTGGCATATCGTTTTTGAACATAGCCAATTTTCACATTGTTCAGTGTGTCAGCAACTTCTATTTCTACAGGTTCAATAGCTATAGAATCAATACTTGTAATGGCGTTGACTACTTGGTTGGTATCTGGTACTTTGTGAAGCTCTGTAACAACCCCCTCTACCCAAACGTGTTTAGGAATATACTCTTCAAATGAATAAATATCATCGCAACAAGTTTCACTTTTGAGCGAATGGCCACCAGGTCTATTGGAAACTAAAAACCCATGTTCTACTTTTAGTTTGCTACTGTCTTTGGATGGCACAAAATACACGTCATCATAAGAAGTATTATATGGTCGTCCAATATTCTCGACTGTTCTCCATCTTTTTTGAGTGCCTTTTACTGCAAAGACATCAAAGCCACCAAAACCTTTGCGAAGGTTAGAGCTATAATATAATTTTCCTTTTTCAGTATCATAATATGGCGACACTTCATCTAGTGCAGTATTGATTCTCTTACAATTTACTGGTGCTGAGAATTTTCCTTTTTCATTTACTGTAGTATACCAAATATCCATTCCTCCAACTCCTCCAACTCTATTGGACACAAAATACATCACAGTAATTTCTTTTTTCTTTCTTCCTCTTCCTTTTACATATTTTTGAAATGTTGGTTGAGTGCTAGTTGATGGTGTACTATTAATATGACTGTGCACCTTATGATTACCTTCATATTTCCCTTCTGCTACACGCTCTGCATAATGAATGTGACACTGTATTTGATGATCTCTATTAAAAAAACATTGTGTAAAGTAAAACCTAGAACTATCAGGGTTATAAGCCCCGTTTGCTGTGTTTTGATAAGGCAAGTTTGCATATATCAATTTGGATGGTTCTTCCCAAACACCCCCCTCTTTATAGGTTTCGTATAGATTAACATTATATTTTGGCTGAAAATCTGCTCCTACACTCAAAATTGTATCTGCTCTTAATGAAGCAAAAATTAAATGATCATCTGCTAATGCCATTGGAGAAAAATCCGTATAACTATGGTTAACATCTCCTTTAAGTAAGTCTATCTTTACATATTGAGGATCCTCTTGAAGTTCAATAATTGCCCAATTACACGAAGAGATATGTGTGCGTGTTACCTTCTGAAGTGTTTTGATGTTTTTATTTCGGGCTTTAATTCTCAAAAATCTAAAGTATTGCGTCTTGGCTACATGGTACTTGCCTTGCATATGTAAGGCTTGGGCATATTCATAAACAGATCTTGGATACTCTGCTTCCTTGGTTTGGGTTTCTGCCACTTTCTTGAGCCAAAGCTCTGCATTTTTATAATCTCTAGTGGCTAAATATGTTTTTCCTAATGTGTAATTCACCCGATCATTATCTGGTAATGAATCCGTCAAATCATACAATAAATCAATGGCATTATAATAACTATGCTTCTTGATTAAAGCTGTAGCTTTTTTATATGACGTCCACTGTGATTTGGATACAATACCATAATGCTGAGCATAAGACAATACCGAAAACCCAACTATAAAAACAAATGTGCTTATCTTCTTCATTATTAATCTTTAAAATATTCCGCAAGGAACTGTGTATTCGTGAGGAGTAGCTCTATTTAATAAACCTGTATAGGTAATACTGATTTCATAAGCACTTGGTCTTCCCGAATGCTTAAACCCTTCTACATCATTTACTTGTCGTAAAGATGATGTTGTAAAATCATGGCTAAATTTAATCTCTAAATTGTTTTTGATTTTAGCTCCTATCAATCCTATTACTGCATCTTGAGGACGTATCCAAGCTCCTACATATATTACTAATGGTGTTTTTGTATGTAAATCATAACCCATGTTTAAGCCAAAATTAAGGTCGTGTGCTTTTGCTTGGGTTACATATAATATTTTAGGATAAAGTGTGATTGTAGAATTCAACTTATACGAAGCTCCTGCATGCCATACGTATCGTGAGCTCAACTCATTGTCTAGGCTATCAATTGAAGATTCTCTAGGCGTAGTAATATCATAGAGGGAAACCCCAGTAGATAAATTCCATTTATCACTTAATAAAAATGAATACGCCAATCCTGCTTGTATATCAATATAACCATTATTAAGTTTAGTTAAGTCTTCATTATGAGAAAGGCTTGGGTTATATGAAAATGATTGGTATTGATTCCCAAAAGTCAATGAACTACCATCTAATTTTTTGTTAGTATAACCAAACTGAGCTCCTCCAGATAAATTATGACGACGTGAATGATCTAAAAAGTGATGATAAGCAGTACTCAAATATACCGAATTATTAACAATTACTTTTTCTCCTAGTTGGTCATTATAAGCATAAATCCCAATCCCTACTTTATCATCTTTAAGGATTCCTTCTCTCAGGTTAATTTCACCCCCAACAGATGTAGAATTAAATGACGCATCAATTCCTCTCCACTGATTCCTGTGAATCAAAGACAAACGATAGTCTTCGTTAAACCTTCCTGTTAGGGCAGGGTTTAACATCATTTTATTAGCATAAAATTGAGAGAAATGATAATCTTGTGCACTAGCCGAAAATGCCGATAAAACAGCTATAAATATTAAAAGCCTTCTCATTATTTAATCAATGTTATGTTTTTCTTTATGTTATGTTCTATCCCGTAAGCACCTAATGCCTTGACGTGTACGATATAAACTCCAAATGGCTGTAACTCCCCATTAAAAGTACCGTCCCATGTTTGACTAAGATCACTCCCTCCATCAAAAACTACTTGTCCCCATCTATTATAAATTTTATACTCATATAATTCATAAATAGCTTTATAAATAAGTCCTAGCTCATCATTGTTATTATCTCCGTTAGGCGAGAAAGCGTTAGGTATATCCAAATAAGTATTCAAGTCGGCAGGACCTCTTACAGTGTCTTTACAGCCTTCTAAGTTTTTAACTACATGTTCTACTTGATAGATTTTAACTTCATCATAAGTATGGCTAGTGTTAAAACCAATTTCTTTTGTTCCATCTCCGTAGTCATACCAAGATGAGTCAGCAGGACTTCCATCATAAATTGATAGGTCTATAAAATCAAGTACTGTAAATGCTTCTATAATGTCTCCATCTATATTGAACTTAGCAGTAGGTGTGTGTTTTACATAAATATTAATAATTGTATCAAAAGCCACACAACCTGTGTCAGTTACTGTCTTGACTACAAAAGGATAGTTACCCCCTTCTGGAAAAGTAACAGTAGGGTTTATCTCTTCATATACATCATTACCAATATACCAAGTATAAGATTCTATTGATCCTTCTTGTATTGTAGTATTATTATTAAGTGTTACTTTTTCATTTCGAGCACAAACAGGGTTTGCCGTAACATCTACATTAGGTCTGTATGATAAATTAATTACTGTATCTAGTACCGAACGACATTCTTTAATTCTACCTTTCTCATCTTCTAATTCATAAAATTTGTATAATAATAATGGCTGAGCACCACCTTGATGCTTAAATGTATGAGACACTTGTCCTATCTTTGTAGTGCCTGGAGTACTATTAAATGGTGAACTAATTAATGTGTCTAATGTTAAACCATCTACAAGATAAAAACCTTCGGTATCAGCATCTTTATCAGAGTGTAGGTTGATATTAATCGGAGTAGAAACACAATGTCCTGTATAGTCTACCCAACCTTTTGGAATTTCTAATATGGTAAAACTTGCTCTACGATCATTAATTTTTCCTAGTTCTATATAATTATCAAATACACAGCCTAATGTATCTATTGCTCTTAATCTTACTTTAATCCTATTGTTTCCGTTAGAAATTAAATTCTCAGAAGTATAAATTTTTGGAATTTCTTTTTTTGTACTGTCATAAGGAATGAAATTGCTAAATTCATAAAATTTCCAATCCCAACTCACTACAGGAATAGTATCATTGACATTTCTTACAAAAACAAACTCAGAAGTATCCCCTACACAAAGTTTGTTGTCTTGAATGTCTCCATTAAATGCTGGTGCAACAATAATTTCTTCTTGATAATCAAAAATTCTCTTACATGAATGGCTATGCACTGATGGGTGGGCATTATAGACTACATAATTTTGAATATTAATCGTATCTGCTTTTTGGAATTTAAATACTTGTTCGTAACCTGCTGACACAAATTTAGGAGTAAGTGGAAAAAATTGATTATAGTAGAATTGCCAATTTGTTCCATTACCTAAGTTCCAAGCAATAGTATCTACTGTACGAATCCCATCTAATTTCGGGGATGTTACCTGTACTAGGTCGTTTACACAGATTTTTTGAATCAACAAATCTGGAAATAAAGAAATAGCGTTAGTATCTAATACTTTATTATAAACAACATACTCCATTTTAGAAGTACATTCAGCCGAATCGGTAATTTCTAAACTTACAGAATAATCTCCAGAAGCAGCATAAATATGTGATGGTTCTTTCACTTCAGATGAGTCTCCATCTCCAAAGTGCCATTTATATGATACTATCCCATGACTACTACTTGAGTTATTTGTAAAGTTCATTGGGTTGCCAATGGTACAAACTGTATCGTACACAAAAGATGCACGAGCGGGATGAACAATTGTAACATACTTGGTGTATTCACAGCCTAAAGAATCTTCTATGTAGAAAGTATAAAGCCCAGGGCTATTAGCAGTTACTTTTAACGTATCATTAACGCTAATCTTCACTGGGTTAAGTTGATTAAAATAAAGGGACGGAGTTCCTTGAGCTAACGGGTTAATTACAGCTGTCAAAACTGTGTCAGGCTTGTTACATTTTATACCAAAATTAGCACTTACTAATAAATTAATTTCTGGAGTAGGGTCTATTCTAACAATTGTATCCGTTTGATCCACACAACCCGAAAAACCCAAAGTATTTAACTCTATTTTGTAATAACCGCTATCAGGAAATGCATATCTATATGTTCCAAAATCAACATCTCTAGTTGATTTAACTAAGTCCCCCATTATTAACGGGTCAAATCCACCACTAGTGTTTTGCCTAGAGATTGTCCAAGTACGTTCAACTGGTCTACATAAATATGGTATTAGTGCTGTAGAATCACTAATAATAACAACCTCAGCAGGATCGCCATTGTTTTTGCTACAATGGTCATTCAATTGTATCCCTAACTCTCTTTTACCACAAATATTAATGATATAATTTCCTATTTTAATACAACCATCAGAATTTTCTACTTCTAACGTTACAGAATATGCCCCAACACCTGGGAATTTATGGGTCACAAAAGGAACGTTTCCAAAATTATTTGCCGATGTCTGTACCGTCCATTTCCTTCTGATGATATTACCTTGCACGGTTGTAGAACTATCAATCAAATTGGTTGTGAGACCATCACAAAATTTTCTTATCTCTAATTTATTTTCTAGTGGGTCAATAATAAATACACTATCTCTAGCACTACAACCCACAGCATCAGTTATGGTTAATTCTATTGCTTGTGATTTTGGGACAGTATGTGTTTTATCATTACTAAAATTTTTTATTATAGTATCAGTAGATGTGATTGTTGTCGTTGTCCAATTGTATTGAGCAGGTAGTTCAGCTATATCTGCTTGTGGGTCTATTATGGTAGGGTTTGTACAAGTCAAGACTCTGTCTAAACCTAAATCAAAAAATGGTAAAGGAATGATTCTTAACCTATATTCTCCTTCTTCCGATCGAGGGGTGGGACATCCGTTGTCTTCTAATGATACTTGAATAATGTAAGTACCTGTGTCTGTCCCTTGTGTTCTCCAATCAAAATACAGACGAGCAGTATCACTATAAGGATACACTCTTAAAGGATTAGTTGAAGGATTGCCATTTACTTTCGTAAAAGACAAAATTTTAAACCTCACATTATCACCGTCAGTATCTACCCCTTTTAGCATACTATTAAGATTTGTTAATGTATCTCCAGCACAAATTGTCAATGTTGTTTCACCGCCTTCAAATCCTAAAAATTTAGGTTTTTTATTGTCGCAATCAAAGGTGGATATTTGAATACCCCTTATAGTGTACCCTGCCAATTTCCCGTTTCGGTATTCTGATACTTTAATATCTGTCATCCCTTTTTGGTCTGGAGTAGTTGCATTAATTGTAATGTCTCCATTACTATTAATAGATAAATCACCAGTCATTGCAACAGGCTTAGTTGCCGAAAATCCATTTTTGTAAATCGTGTTGACGCTAGGTGTAGCACGAGGGTTTATAAAAGAATACCTGATTTTATCTCCATCTTTTTCAGATGGATTCATTGCATATACAACTTTCTCAGCGGTACAAGCTCTTACAATAGGTCCTTTAGCACTATTAAATGTAGGTGAAGAATTACACGAAAAATCTTTATTATTAATTAATGCTTCTGTGTAGTATGGCTCTTGATCAATGTCAGCTAGTGTACTTGACAACACAAAAGACCTTAAGTTTTTCTGCCAAGAGATAATCCAATCATCCGAAACATTATAAGCTGCTAAATTTAAAATTCCTTCGTAGTGATATTTAATAAGTCCTCTATCTCCTCCTGTTATACCAGTTTAACTATAATATGAGTCTAATTTAGATTGAATTGTTTTTTGCAATA
>CAZEGV010000089.1:0-7635 GCA_964511645.1 uncultured Cytophagales bacterium | reverse complement strand
TGTAAAACTAAAAAAAACTAACTCAATACACTAGTGTATTATTGTGCAAACCATAATTTTGTACCCTGCATATCAGGACCTTGTGCATCAATTGCATCAAAATAATTATCATTTTCCTGAGCTCCTGAACCATATCTTAAACGCTGTGGATAATCTCCGTTCAAAGTGCCTAGAGCAAAAATTGTTTGATTAGATACTCCAGCGGCCAGTTCAGCAGGATAGTCTGTCTTACGAACTATGGCCCAAGCCTCAAAACCATCGGTATAAGCGGCCAACCACCGTTGCAACGCAATTTTCTCCAATTTTTCTTCCATAGTACCAGTAGAAATATCAGCAATCGCAGAACCAGCTATATAAGCTTCTGCTTCTCCACTAACTCCCCATAACTTAAATGCTTCAGTAATTCCAGAGGCTAAAAGTGCCTGAGCATCTCCCCCAGCCATTCCCCTGACAGTAGCTTCAGCCTGTAAAAAATAGGCCTCTGCGCTTGATAAAATAATTTCTGGATAGGCATCTACTTGCTGCCCCCTTTTTTGAGTAATCATTTCTGAAGGTGTACTAAACAAATCGTAACGTACAAATGGATTAGTATCACCGTTTATCCTAACTGGTTGGCCAACAAATTGCCCTGCAGGCATTTCAATGGTGGTTTCACCTGCATTGACCGTCATGGTATATGTAGCACCTGCATTATCTAGTGTCGCTACAATAAAATCCAATCGCTCTTGGTAGTGAGGATCTGGGGTTTCTGCATTATCCATAAAAATAAAAGTTCCTCCTTTGGAGGGATTGGCATATACTGCCAGCCTTGGATCATTGTTTTCTTGCAATAGATTGATTAAAGTACTACTTATTGTCCAATCTGACCCACCTCCGAAATCATGCCATACATCACCATATGAAGAAGAAGTCCATTCACTTATCACAAAATCTTTTTTCATGACCACACTTCCAGAAGTTTCATCCAAAAGCGGTGAAGCTAAAGCTTCACTAATAGCTACTGCTGCAAAATCATCCCCCGGGGCGTCTAAGGCCCGCATTCCAATTCTTAACTTTAATGTATTTGCCAGTCTTTTCCATTGTTGAAGGTCACCTCTACAATAGATATCATTTTCCGCCACATCATCTACACCAACACCTGTACTTTCTACAGAACCTATAATCGACATTGCTTCGTCCAGCTCAGCTATGATTCCTTTATAAACATCTTTCTGGGCATCGTATTTAGGTGTTAAAATACCTTCCACACCTGCTTCGCTATAGGGCACCATTCCAAAAACATCCGTATACATTTGAAAATATATCCCTCTCATAACTAGAGACATAGCGTACATGTATTGGTTTTCGAACTCACCGCCCTCTATAGTAAGTCTTTTAAACGATTCTACATTTCCCAATCTCCCGGCCAACCAGTCATAGGCCGCATCAGTATATCCCCCATTGTAACTATACCCTAACTCATCACTCCACCAAGATGCATTATGTCCAAAAGTAAAGTGACCAGCATATCGATCTGAATGAATCAAATGTGCTCTCCAATATGAATAACGATTAGGGGCATACAACCCAACCTGCGCACTGGTCAAAAAGAACTTGGCACTAACTTCATTAGCCGTAAACCCAGTTTGTTCAGTATTAATTTCATCAAAATTTTCCGTGCATGAAACAACGACCAATAAACAAAGGAAGCCGAACAACAATAATTTTATTTTTTTCATGATTTTTTTTTTAAAAGTTAACATTTAAGCTCAACCCTAAACTTTTGGTAGTTGGCAAAGCGTAGAATAAAACGCCTTGACCAAAGTTGCCCGTAGAATAACTGGACTCTGGATCAAAATTATCAACGTTCTTATATATAAATAGCAAATTCCTTCCTATAGCACTAAAAGATACTTTTTGGACAAAAGTATTTTTCAAGAACTTGCTTGGCAGATTATAAGTTAAACTCAACTCCCTTAACCTTACATTGGTTTGATCAAAAACATATTCAGACCCTATTGAGCTCACGGCTCCCCAATAATCCTGTGCGCTAATAGTTGTTGTATTCTGGGTAAAGCCACCATTGCCATCATCAATCACACCATCCATAAGTATGCCGCCATCACGATACTGTAATGATCTTTCAGAAACCCCAGAACCATCCAGACCTGCATCTGTAGCAGAAAATACCTCACCACCAATCCTAAAATCGATTAACGCATTCAATGTAAAGTCTTTATAACGAAAGGTATTACTGAAACCACCTGAAAAGTCAGGTTGGTAATTTCCAAACTTCTCGCGTTCTGAAGTTGCCTGAGGACGACCTTCTGCCGTCAACAACAATTGACCCGCATCGTTACGCAACCATGTGGTGGTGTAAATATCTCCATATCCCTCACCTACTTGCGCCCTAACATCAACAATACCACCGTTACTTGAACTAAATTGGAAATTTTCTTGACCATCAATCAAACTAACCAATTTATTCTCGTTTTTAGAAATATTGGCAGATACGTCCCAAGAGAAACTCTTGTTACTAATTGGTGTTCCTCCCAATAATACTTCAAAGCCCTTATTGCTGATTTCTCCTATGTTCTCTCTAAAAAATTGATAAGATGTTCCTAAATCCACTGGAACATCAAAAATCAAATCTTTAGTAGAAATATTATAGTATGAAAAATCTCCATAAAATCTATTCTTGAACATTTTGAACTCCAGTCCAAACTCTGTTGTTTTGATATCTTCTGGACGTAAACTAGTGCTAAATTTAGTATTAGGTCTATCTACTTGGGTAACGCCCAAATAACCATTGCCCGCTACCTGAAAAAGATTTACGATTTGTTGTGAATCTGTATCATTGCCCACACTGGCAATACTTCCCCTTATTTTTAATAGGTCTACCGCCGAACCCTGCATATTGAATACATTGTTCAACAAGATGCTTAAACCCGCAGAACTATAAAAATAAGATCTGTTCTCAGCAGCCAAAGCAGAAGACCAGTCATTTCTTCCTGTTAGATCCAAAAAGAACATATCATTATAAGACAAGGAAACCGACCCATATAATGAGTTTACCCTTTTCTCTATCAAATCTTCTTGTAGTGCAGTAATTCTGCTTCCATCTGTATTGCTTAAAAAGTATTTTCCAGGAATCTTAAAGTCATAACCATTGCTGCCCGATCTAATTACTGTAGAATGTCGCATATTTCCGCCAACATTTGCAGCTACATTAAATTTATCACTTACATTCTTGTTGAACATTAAAAGGGCATCATAATTGGCCTCGGTCGTATCATCCTGTCTAAAACTAATTCTTCCTTCTCCAAAAAAGTGATGGCCAACAGCTGTATAAGCTTCCCTATCTTGACTTATGGCATCTACTCCCATACGGGCAAAAGCGGACAACCATTCATTAAATTGATAATCTACTTTTGCAAAACCAGTAATCCTTTTTCTTTTATCACCATTAAAATCATTTTGAAGAATCCAATAAGGGTTTCCTCCCGATGAAGTGGGCGCTATCACTCTATATATATCATCTGGATCTATGGGATTCAATATATCTTGATAATTTTTAAGGTCATTGATATCTACATTTCTTGCCAACCTCCACAGATAGGCCATAACCCCTTCTGTACCTTGACTTGGTCTATTTTTAGCCTTCTGCAAGAAATAGGTAACCTTTGTATCTAACGTTAATTTATCCGATAATTTGGCAAAGGCCCTTAAATTGAAGTTATTTCTTTTTACAGATGAATTTGGAAGAATGGATCCAATATCCGAGTTGGTATATGAAAAACGAATTGATGCATTTTCGTTGCCCCCATTTAAGGCCAATGTATTTACCAAACTAACCCCTGTCTCAAAGAAATCACTTACATTATTGGGCTGTGCAACATAAGGCCGTAACTCACCATTGTATGTCAATCTTGAAGAACCATCAAACTTAGGCCCCCATGAAGATGCACCAGCAACCGTATTTACTTGTGTCTTTAAATCATCTGAAGCTGCAACTTGAGGAAAAATACCATCTGTGCCCCTACCATATTCATTTTGATATTTAGGCAAGACCATTGGGGTTTCAAAAGTTATACTAGAGGTATATGAAACACCTAGTCCTGTACCTAACTTTCCTTTTTTAGTTGTAATTATTATCACTCCGTTAGCAGCTCTAGACCCATATAATGCAGCAGCATTGGGCCCCTTAAGTATTGAAATGGATTCAATATCATCAGGATTGATATCCGAAATACCATTCCCAAGATCGGGAACACTAAATTCCCCTGCATCAGCTGTTGCCAGTGTGGAATTATCAATAGGCACTCCATCTACTACATACAATGGTTGATTATTGCCGTTCAAAGAGTTGTTACCTCTAATAATGACCCGAGTACCACCACCGGCACCTGATGTGGATCTAGTGACCACTACACCTGCTACCCTACCCGCAAGAGAACTGGCAACATTGGATTCTTTTACCAAAGAGACTACATCACCTTTTAGCTCTGTAACTGCATACCCAAGGGATTTTTTCTTTCTGGTAAGACCCAAAGAAGTAACCACTACCTCATCCAAACTATTAGCATTTTCCACTAGGACAATGGAAATTGTGGTTTTTTGGCCAATGGCCATTTCTTGGGTGGAAAAACCCAAATATGAAATGACCAAAACAGCATCTTCATTGGTGACCTCTATTGTAAAATTACCATCAAAATCTGTTTGGGTACCATTTGTAGTTCCTTTTTCCACAATATTGGCACCAGGTAGAGGCTGTCCATCTTTATCGGAAACCGTACCATTAATAGCCACTTGTTGTAAGGTCTTTTCCTGTACAGAATTTAAAATGACATTGTTCTTCCTTTTAACAATAACGGTTTCATTTTTTGTAAATTCAAAAGTACAACCTATTGGGGACAACCCTTTTTTAAGCAATTCTTCTGACCTGATTATTCCTTTTTTTAATACAACTTTAGGAGCATTAGCTATTAAATCATCACTATAGACAAACTTATATCCTACCTGTTCCTGAATGAGTTCAAAAATCTGTGCTACAGATATTGTCATATCTGCATTAATTTTAATCTTGGCATTTTGAGAAAATATATTACCCGGTGTAAAACTAAAGACTGAAGTAAAAAACAGAAATAAAAATGTTCTCATAATAATTCGCAGTAATTTCCCCCATTTATGGAGAAAAACATTCGTAAGGTTAATTTTCATAAATTAGTATTTGATTAGTTAAACAATTTGATTAATCTTAAGTAAAAGGAATGAGGTCAAAACTTTAGGCGGTAGCGACTTTGTTCCTTTTTGTTTATTCTATAATTACGGTCTTCTCTTGTATCTTGAAACTTATTTCATTTGTTTTCTGTATATATGTTAATATTTGATTGATTGTACTTTCCCTATCCAAAACTCCAGTAAACGTCTTACTTTCCTTTTCTTTATTTTTAAAAACATAATCCACATTGTACCATCTAGATAATATTTTCATGATTTCGTCCATTGACTTATGCCTAAAACTGAAATACCCATCTTTCCAAGCTATTTCATCAAATAGCTTGTTTACTTTTCTAACAGAAATATCCTGACTTTTTATATTAATAAGTGATTGCTCTGATGGCTCAAGGAATTTATATGCGATACCATTACCAACGGTTACTTTCCCTTCTACTAATGTGGTAATGATATCATTCTCATCTTGATACGCCTTTACATTAAATTCAGTGCCCAATACTTCAATTTCTTGAATCCTAGTTTCAACTTTAAAAACATCTCCATTGTGATTTGTACTTGGAGATACATCAAAATAAGCTTCACCATACACCAATTCAACTTCCCTAGCCTGCCCTTTAATAAAATTGACCGGATATTTGAGCTTGGAATCAGAATTTAACCAAACCTTTGTGCCATCTGACAGCTGTACAAAAAACTGACCTCCCTTTGGTATCGTTAAATAATTATATTGAAGACTGACTTTTTTAGATTCTATCTTAGTATCATAAACTAGTTTTTCGCCTTTTAGTGAGCGCCCTACCAATTTTATATTTTCACCGCTTTCCAAATCTACTTCTGAGCCATTTTCCAATGTTAGAATGGCTTTGTTTTTTCCTGGTTGAATTTCAGATTTAGTATCAGTAATCGTGTCTAACTTTTTTTGGAAAGAAAAATCATTGGTCGTGTACATGTACCCCATTCCAATAGCAGCTATAAATATTGCCGCATATTTGAATATTCTCTTAAACCCCTTTCTGCGACTACTTTTTTCATCTCTTATTATTTTTTGTAATATTTTCTCTTTTTCACCTTCTGTATCAAAGTCAAGCATATCAGAATCTATTAAGTAATTTGTTTTTACATAGCACCTAAAAATCAAAGCGTTAGAAGGCTCACTCATCCATTCCGTTAAGTGAATCACTTCATCTATTGAAGCCGACCTAGAGAAGTATTTGACTATTATGGTCTCTATTTTTTTATCCAACATTTGGGCAATACTTTTCATTAACACGTTTTAAACATGAACAACACCTACGTTTTCTATAAGTTTTTTTTATATATTTACTCCACAATATTTTTAGGTTTCACTAATTGAAGACTGATTTTTCAAATAACACAATACTCAAAGATGAGCTTGAAAAAGGAAATCACCAAGCTTTGGTTTTCTTAATGAACTCCTATCACCATTCCCTTTGTCTATATGTTTACAGTCTATCCAATGATTATGAAAAAGCGCAGGACATTGTACAAAATGTATTTGTAAAATTATGGGAGAAAAGACACAAGGCACAATCCATAAAATCTGTAAAAGGCTTTTTATACACATCCGTTTATAATGGATTTATAGATCAATGGAGAAAAGACAAAAGAATGTTGGTGATTGAAGAGAAACATCTTGAAGCTTTAAATTACATCATTGAAAATGAAAACGAAAACCTCTTAAAAAAACAGATTATACTTGTAAAGCTAGAGATTCAAAAATTGCCCCCCAGATGTAAAGAAACTTTTTTGTTAAGTAAACAAGATGGTTTAACAAATATTGAAATTGCAAATTTCATGAACGTTTCAAATAGAACCGTAGAAGCCCAAATGAACAAAGCATTTAAAATACTTCGCAAAAAATTGAAAGATAAAATAAAACCCATATTTTTTTTATTGCTTGGGCTTAATCCCAATATCAAAAATCATTCCCCATCAGATAGAACTTACGCCGTTCCTAACTAATCAACTAATATTCGGCAAGTTATACTCAGGAGATTATACTTTCTAAGCCTAGAAAAAGCAAAAATAGCATCTTTAAATACTTGGGGCTCCCTCAACTTAGTCTCCAATTAAATCATAGTAGGTCCATTTCATATATAAGTTCCTTTTATACCCTATTTTTTTTATTGATATTTGCATAGAAACAGGTTCGTTTAAAATACATGTACAATCCAATATACAATTTGGTGCGTACATTAATATTTATTTTTTGAACATCAAATGACGATGATTGGGGGCTACCTCCCTTTTTAATCACTAAAAAGTTAAGTCCAACACTTAACTTTTATTGTTTATTTTTCTAAAAATGCGCACGTGGCGGAATTGGTAGACGCGCTAGCTTGAGGGGCTAGTGGCCATTAGGTCGTGGAAGTTCGAGTCTTCTCGTGCGCACAATTA
>CAZEGV010000088.1:0-8081 GCA_964511645.1 uncultured Cytophagales bacterium | reverse complement strand
GTAATCCTAATGATAATCCTCCACAACCTGCGAAAAGGTCAATATATGTTCTTTTGTCCATAGCTTACAACATAACATTATTTTCACCCTTTAAAAACCTTCTTACTGTTTTTTTGTTCTCCTTTAAAATTGATTGCTTTCACTACCTCTTTCTTATCCACTTTCCCCGTAAGGGTCTCGTAAAATTCAGGTATAAAAAACACTTTCTTAGGTTGGTGATACTTGGCTAACTGATTGATGTATTGGGATAAATCTTGCTCCTCTCCTTCTATATATAATACTAAAGCTTCTCCTAATTGAGGGTCAGGAATACTACTAAAGAAAAATCTAGTATTAATAAGCCCTAAATTACCTAACTGACTTTCCAGCTGTTCGGGATGGATTTTAACACCTCCACTGTTAATTATAAAATCACTTCTCCCTAGCCAAATAAACTCATTACCACTTATTAAATCTACTATGTCATTGGTTGTGATCCATTTGTCTAAAGTTAGTTTAGACTTAATCATTAAGTGCTGATTACTAAGTGTTTGAATACCTATACCTCTTAATGTGGTATAGGTATTCGTTTCGCCTATTTCCCGTAAGGCAATATGAGAAACTGTTTCAGTCATCCCATAAGTTTGATAAGTTATAGGTGAGATTTTTTTTTTAATCAAAGTTTCTAAATGCTTAGAAATAACTGCCCCACCAATAATAATTGACTTGGCTTTATTTAATTTAGAAAGGTGATTTGATCCTAGAATAACTTGTACCTGCATCGGCACTAAAGCTATAAAATCAAAATGTTTCGTAGTAGCTGTGATGGGCTGAGAAGAAGGCTTTACAACTTCTATATCCATCCCTATTACCATTGCCCTAACAAGCATCATCTTACCTGCTATATAATCACAATTGAGGCAACAGAAAGCGCTATCATTTTTATTTAAGTTTAATGCTTCTGCTGTAAGTTGAGCAGAGTATTGCATTTGTGCCCTTAAAATAATGATTTCTTTAGGAGTACCAGTAGAGCCTGATGTGTATAGCTTAAACTCTTCCTGACCATTGAGCCAATTATGGCAAAAAATTAATATCTGTTGCACATATTTATCTTCCCTAAGAGGAATTTCTTTTTTTATTTCTGCAAAAGAAAACACCTTACCCAAAAGAGTAAGGTGTTGATTGTTATGCTCATTTCCCTGCATCCTTATGGAAATTTAGGGTATTTAGAAAAATCAGGGTCTCTTTTGTCTATAAAAGCATCTCTACCTTCTTTTGCCTCTTCTGATAGGTAATACAATAATGTAGCATTTCCTGCTAACTCTTGTACTCCTGCTTGTCCATCAAGATCTGCATTAAATGAACTTTTAAGCATTCTGATAGCCAATGGACTTCTTTTCATGATTTTCTCTCCCCATTCTATATAGGTTTTTTCTAAATCATCTAAGGGTACTACTTTGTTCACCAAGCCCATATCTACGGCTTCTTGAGCATCATACTGATCACATAAATACCAAATTTCACGTGCTTTTTTCTGTCCGATACAACTCGCTAAGTATGAAGCACCGAACCCACCATCAAAACTACCTACCTTTGGTCCTGTTTGTCCAAATTTAGCATTATCTGCGGCAATAGTCATATCACAAACTACATGTAATACGTGTCCACCTCCTATTGCCCATCCTGCCACAGCAGCAATCACGACTTTAGGAATAGAACGAATCATTTTTTGTAAGTCAAGTACATTTAGTCGGGGCACTTTGTCTCCACCTATATACCCTCCATGTCCTCTTACGCTTTGATCCCCTCCACTACAGAACGCTTTACCTCCAGCTCCTGTAAAGATGATGACATCTACATCTTCTGCATCACGACAGTAGGTCATCGCATTTATCATTTCTTTTACAGTAAGTGGTGTAAAAGCATTGTGTACCTTAGGTCTATTAATCGTAATACGAGCAATTCCTTTATATTGATCAAAAAGAATATCTTCATAATCGTTTATCTTTTTCCAATCATATTTATTCGCCATATCCTTCTAATTTTTTGTACGCTTCGTATTCTTTTGTATTCTCCTTTATTGAAGTAAAAACTTCTAGCAACTTAATTGTATTTTCTTGTTTATACAAGATTTCTAAGCCTTTGATTAAACTTTTTTTATCCCTTGTTTTGTAATATCCTATTCCTGATTCTTTACAAACTTGCTGAGCAGTTCTGTCATGTTTCGTCATAAAATACGTCTCTAATTCTGGTTGTTGTCCCGGCCCTTTTATCATATTAAAAATTCCGCCTCCCGCATTGTTGGATACAATTATCCTTAGGTTAGAAGGCATTGGGTTTACCCAAAAAGCATTTTTATCATACAAAAAAGCAATATCCCCAACCAACAAGGTAACTATTTTATTTGGGTGCTTCAAAGCTATTCCTACCGCTGTACTACTTGTGCCATCTATTCCACTAGACCCTCGGTTGGCATAGATAGAGACACACTTATTATCAGTTGGTTGCATTATATTCACATACCTTATTGGCATACTGTTACCTACAAATAAAATACTATTATCAGGCAGTACATTCATAAACGTTTGAGTGTTTATAAATTCATTAAAACTTTCTTTTTGAACCGTTCTATTGAGATAAATTATCGCTTTACGTTCTTCGCAAAGATAATCTTCCAAAAACTCATTGTTTGGTATCTTATACTCTACCTTATTGAAAAAATAGATCGGTTCTACTTGGATTATTCTACTCAAACATTGAAAAATATCTGCTACATTATCGTTTAGTCCAATATGCCAGTGTTTTGTATTTTCTTTATGCTTTCGCAAAAAAACTTTTAAATTTTTAGAAATAAAATGTTCTCCTATCGTGATTATCAAATCAGGAACAAGTTTGTCTAATTCTTTTCTATCTTTGGTCAAAAAAGTGTCATGATGAGAAATTGAATACTCAATTCCAGATAAGTTAGAATTACAATCAGTTATACAAGGTATTCCTAATAATTCTAACTGTTGTATAAGGATTTGAGTACTTGAATTTTCTCCCGCTACTACCAATACTTTTTGATAGTTATTTATCTCAACATTAATGTTTTTTATCTGGTAATCTGACAATCCAAATATTGGATTATCTTTTATGATAACATTACAGAGTTTATTTGGTTCCTCGTTTAAGTTTGGGTAAAAAGGTTCTCTAAAAGGGATGTTGATGTGTACAGGTCCTTTACTATTGTTCATAGAAAGGTTAACAGCTTCAGAAATAGTACGGTGTAACAGCCATTTACTTTCTTTATTTTCATAATCAGGTAAGACTTCAAAAAATCGCTTTACATAATCGCCATAAATATTATGTTGGTGGATTGCTTGCCCATCTCCTTGTCCAATCCACTCTAGTGGTCTATCGGCACTCATTACAACCAAAGGAATATGTCTAAGCTTTGCTTCAATTATTGAAGGTAGATAATTTGCCAAAGCAGTACCTGATGTGCAACACAGTATAACAGGTTCTTTACTAGTAGTTGCCAACCCCAAGGCTATAAAACCAGCACTTCTCTCATCTGGAACTGAGATACATTCTATCTCTTTATGTCGAGCAAAAGAAATCGTTAGTGGGGCATTTCTAGACCCCGGAGATAAAACGGCGTGCTTCACACCTAGTTGATGACAAATTTCAGATATATTTATAATAGCTTCCAATTGTATTTTTTATTTAGTTGTCGTCTAGTAAATTTAGCATCGTATTGCATTTTAATTCTGTTTCTTCCCATTCTTTACTTGGGTCAGAGTCAATCGTGATACCCGCTCCTGCGTAAGTATAGATTACTTTGTCTACTATTTTTGCTGTTCTTAAGTTTACAAAAAGATGTGATTCATCCCCCATATTTATCGGCCCTAAAAACCCGGTAAATAAGTTTCTGTTGTGTATTTCTGTTTCTTTTATAAATGCTTCCGCTTTCGCTAATGGCATTCCGCAAACTGCCGAAGTAGGATGTAATAATTTTACTAAAACAGTAAATAGATTGGGGATATTTACTTCTTTTTCATCAATATGAAACTCTGTAAGTAAATGAAACAAATGTCCAGCTTTAACTGTTTTTGGTCCGATGTCCTCAAATTCTCTCAATCTAATTTCTTTAAATCTATTGATGATATACCGAGTCACCAAAGCTTGCTCGGCTATTTCTTTTTGAGTCCACTGAGCATCACGAGTCTCTTTCCCTACCCCTAGCTGAGTACCTGCCAAGGCAATAGTTTTAATTTTGTTATTTTTACGTTCAAGTAAAATTTCTGGGCTAGCTCCTAACCACAAGCCATATTGAGTAGTGTATGAAAGATGTGTGAAAGTATTTGGGTAAGACTCAAATAGCTGTTTTATATACTCAGAAAAGTTATTTATTTGATTGGTTTTAATTTTAGAAACAACAACTTTTTGTAGTAGTCCATTTTTAATTAAGTTGATTGCTAAAGCTACATTTTTTTCAAATCCTTCTTTATTTATAGATAAAATCTCGTCTTCTTCTACCCTATGTTTTTTTATGACTTTATTAGGGTTACCAAATAATTCTTTTGTTTTTGAATTGTATTTTAAAACATTATTATCTGAAAAATAAATTCCTTTTTTCTTATTTGATTCATAAGGAAACAAGACAAACCCTTTATTTTCAAAATCAAAGTTTTCCAAGTTCACTTCTTTAGGAGTGTCGTTTACCAATAGTACAAAATCATCTGATTGAGGCATATGGTAGCATACAAATGGTACTCTATTACTCCATAAAGGCAGTAAAATTTTCTTAATAAATTCGTTTAAATTCATTATTTTGTAATTACTGCCATTGTTAATCTCGAAATACAAACCATTTTACCTTCTTCATTGGTCATATCAATTGCCCATACTTGGGTTGTCCTACCTAAGTGAATAGGTTTAGCTTTAGCGTATAAAAAACCTGTTTTCATGGCTCTAATGTGGTTAGCATTTATTGATAAACCGACACAGTATTGTTTTTCTAAATCCAAGAAAAAATTGCCAGCAACACTTGCTACAGATTCTGCCAGAAATACAGACATTCCACCGTGAAGAATCCCCATTGGCTGATGGCTGTTTTGATTAACGGGCATCTTGGCACATAAATAATCATCTCCTATCTCTGTAAACTCTACGTCCATATGTGCTAGAGAGTTAATTGCCATTTTTTTATTTAAAAGTTCTAAGCTTATATTATTGCGAAACATAAAAGAAAACGTCAAGTTTGTATATAAGCCCTAAGTTATACAAAATCTTATTATTAAGTAACTTTGCTCTTTACAAATAGCTTAATAAGTACTTATTATCGAAGAAAATCATGAAACCCAAAAGAATATACCTCATTAGACATGGGGAAACAGACCTTAATAAGAACAAAATCATACAAGGAGGTACTATTGATGCTTCTCTTAATGAGACAGGTGTGTCACAAGCCAAGCAGTTTTATGACGCTTATAAAGATGAGGGAATAGAACAGATATTCACTTCTGGACTACAACGTACTCATCAATCTGTACAAGGGTTTATTGTCAAAAAACTACCTTGGGAGCAATTTTCTGGACTTAACGAAATATCTTGGGGCAAATATGATGGTACGGCTTTATTCGAAAACAAGTACTATTGGGACGTTATAGACAAGTGGAAGGCTGGAGAAACGGATTTCTGTATACAAAGCGGAGAGAGTCCTAAAGATGTTGCTCAGAAACAATTAAAAGTAATTGATGCAATCAAAAAAGCCCCTGTTTCAAAGTTATTGGTTTGTATGCATGGCAGAGCGATGAGGATTTTACTTACTCAGTTATTAGGACAATCCCTAGCCAAAATGGATGATTATGCACATAATAACCTTGGTTTGTATTTATTGGATTTTGATGGTGATAAGTTTTCGATAATAGAGAGAAATAACATAAGTCATATTCTATAGAAAAGTGATTATGGTAGCGTGAGGGATCCGTCAGTAGACGGACATGTCTTCGTGGAAATCCTTTGTTTATTTTTATAACTTTGGTACTTCAACAAGCTCAGTATGACAAAGCCATAAAAATAAACAAAGATTGGGAACGAAAAGCCCGACATTGTATGACCTTTTTTGGGTCATACAATGTCACGCCCTATTATTTAACAATGGATATTTCTCCTCTTTTCATCGTGATTTCTTCGGCTAGCTCTAGTTTTTTGAGCATTCTAGAAACTACTTCTCTTGACGTGTTGAGCTCTAATGCTATTTCTTGATGGGTATTGGTGATGTGTTTTTTATCCGAAGATTTAAGTTTTTCATTGATATAATGCAAAACTCTCTGATCCATTTTTTTAAATGCAATTACATCTAAGGCTGTTAATAATTGATCAAAACGATTGGTATAAGTCATTAAAATAAAATCTTTCCAAGCCCGATGTTTCATCATCCACTCATCCACATATTGCACAGGGATAGATATAAATTCGGTATCTTCTTCTACAATGGCTCTTATGCTACTTTTTTCTTTTTGCATACAGCAAGTCATAGATATAGCACAAGTTTTGCCACTTTCTAGGTAATAAAGTAAGATTTCGTTTCCGTCTTCGTCCTCTCTGTAGATTTTAATTACACCCTTGAGTAGTAGAGGCATAAACTGAATATAGCGACCTACATCCATAAGCACCTCTCCTTTTGGAACTTCTCTCAACTCACTTACCTCTACAATTTCTTTTAATAGTTCGGGGTGGCTCAATGAAGGGAAGTAATCTTTTATTTTTGTAGCTAGCATTTTTTTGTGGGATTAAAAGTATTGTCCTACCCCAAATATAAGAACTCTATTGTTAATGTCTCTAAGATTTACACTATAATCTAACCTGAAAATTGAGTTATAAAACTTACTTAAATGTACTCTAACACCTATTCCGCTATAAAATACTGCCGAGTCATACTCTATCAGCTCTTTAATTTTTCCTGCTGGATTACGCCATGTGCCAGCATCTACAAAACCTACACCTGTAAGCTTGAGAGAGCGGTATGAATTTATATAGTGTCTGTATTCAAGATTGGTGGCTAGCTCTGCCGTGCCTCGTGCAATTCGATCTCCTACTCCTCTTATGTTGAGGTAAGTATCTGCTACAAATGATGCAAAAGGACTGTTTTGATTAGACGAAATCCCCGTCCGTAATCTAAAAGCAAAATTACCCTGTAGGTTTATCTTTTTATAAAGTTTAAATTCATTACTGATTTTAATGAAACGTTCGTAAGATTTTTTTGAACGAATATTCTCAAACGAAAAATAATTATAAAACCCGTTTAGGTAGATATTATCATAGTTAATAAAGTTGGATACTAATGCCGTTTTTAATAATAGTTTATTGGTTTTTAACTCTTCAACACCTTGTGGATATACTTCTTGTTCTCTTTTTAGGTATTTCTCATTGATGAATTTTCCTTCACCCTTTATGTATACACGGTTATTTAGCCAATACAAAATACCTAAACCTATGTTGTTATTATCATAGTTATAAAATACTTGTTGGTAGTTGGATTATGACTTCTTTAAGCTCATATACGAGGTGAATCCCCCCTAAACTATCGTTAATAATAGGATTTAGTTCATAAAAAAGTTGTAAATTTTTGAGTTGCTGAATATCTGATTGGTGTAAAATAGAATCGTACTTCAGCCCTTCTTTAAGTGTTAAAAAACGTTTTAGATAAGCCTCTTTAGTGCGTTTATTGCCTTTAAACTGAATAGATTTAATTATGCCCCCTTGTTGTGCAACACTTATTAGAATAAAAAAAAGCCCTAATAGGCAAATGATTCCTTTCCGCTTCATCGTTTTAAATAACGTATACCTAAGTTAAAAGTTGTGCCAGCACCTGTATTCGTCCCAATCGGAAATTTAGTAAGTAAGGTTTCTATTTCAAGATTAGGGATGATTTGATACTTTGCTCCTACGCCTAGTTGAGTATAATAAGCAGTTATTTTTCCTCCTCCCCAAGATGGACCAAATTCACTTAAGCCATAAACTGTTACTTTTTTAGTCGGAAAAAAACTTAAAAATGCTTTTATCCCATTTTAATTATAAAATACGTCATTAAAAGTATTTAAATAATGATGATT
>CAZEGV010000087.1:0-8384 GCA_964511645.1 uncultured Cytophagales bacterium | reverse complement strand
AAAATATTATTATAAACTCAAATCTAAAAGTTGCATTTATTACTTGAACTTAAGATTCATTAATCTTCCCATAAACAAAAATACTAATAATTAGACTTATATTATAATTGGTATTAAAGGTTAATTCAGAAGAAAATTTTTATTTCAAACCAATAGATAGTAAATCCAGCAGGTAACAATGGCTAAAATTCATTTGGGTTTTGGTGATGATTTGAAAGAGAAGAGCTTTGAATAAAGTCCGCTAAATGTAAAATTTGACTTTTAGTATAAAAACAAAATGTTTGTATTTGGTTCAGAGCAAGACTGAAAGTGTAGTGCTTTTACTGCCCTCTACGTTTCTTAGTGTGTCAAGAATCCTGACTCTACGACAAAAAGAGGGGTGAATGCAAGTAACTAATATCAAGTGCTCGGTCAGTATTAATGATACGTTTACTCATTAGTCAAAGTATAAAAAACTTTTAACTGAGGTTTTTTATTGGCATCAAGATTATTCTCATTAAAGAGAACGGCATTGTGTAATATGTTTTCTTTAGAACTATTAGACAGAGCAGAATAAGTAGGGTAAAGGATAAAACCTTCAAAATCTTTTTCTTTATCCAATACAATACTACGCAAGTGAGAGGTAAAACTTATTTTGTACTCAAGCTTACTCTCATCATAAACAAAAAATCCATTTTGAGAACCACTAAAAAGAACATCATCAGGTAATATAAGTCCGTTTAGCTCTTCATCGCTATTGCGAGACCTAAGGTTACCATTTGGTTCAGACACTTGTAATAGTAAAGGTGGTATTGTATTATTACCGCCAGTAGTGCTTGGGTCTAAGTGTAGTATAAGTTCTGCATTTACAATTTGTATTTTTGGGTTATCAATTAGAAATTGTTTAAGCCCATCAATTTCTATTTTTGTCCCAATACCTAAGCCACTTTGTAAGAGCATTTTGTCATTAGCAACTGATGAAGCTACACCATCACCATGTTGGATTAAAGCACTAATTTTGCTCATGCTTTTATCTGCAATATAATAATCAAAATCGAAGTTTGTATTTAAACTTATTTTTTTTACCGTAGTATCTGTGTTATTGTGTTTATAAAATACCAGCTCCGAACTAGACTCTTTAAAGCTAATGATACTTGCATTTGTGCCATCGCTAGCTTTGATGCAAATCCCTTTTCCTACAAAACTGTTGTCAATGTCTTTTTGTATATAGTTAAGAGCAAACTGTTGATTTAATTTAATACTAATACTAGCATCTTGATGGGGAGTAGGAGTAAAATTAAGCATTCCTATTACTTGCCCAGCAATGTTAAGTGATGACGAAGCTTGATACTCTTCATTTTCATCAAAAGATTCTGTAGTCTCGTATATTTCTAGTGTAAATGGTTTTGTAGAATCCCCCCAAACCATATCGTTATAGTCAAGTCTTAGGAAGGCTGAATCACCAATATCCCCAAGTTTAAATATATTCTTATCAGCAAGTTGAATAAATGCCTCCGATACTATAATTCCAAATTGGCTGTCTTTATATTGTCCCACTGTGTGGGTAGCTTTATTTTTTGTAAAAATTTTCTCATTGTCTAAAATGATCGATGATGAGATAGAAAAAGTGTCAATCAAATTTCCTGAGTAAGTATTGATTTCATTATTCAGTACAGGAGAGATTTCTTTCTTTTTACAAGCAAATATGCTAATGCTAATAATGAGTGACAGAATTATTTTTTTCATTCGTATTTTATAGTCTATAAAACAAAAACTGATACAATATACATTTATTGTATATTGTATCAGTTTTTTGTAGTAGATGGTATTAAGCCTATTTAAGCAAGTTCAGTGTATAATTCGTAGTACTTGTCTAAAATTTCTTCGCTAGCTTCTATATCATTGATGCAAATTGATTTTCCACAACCAGCAATTAGTCCATCTACAGTTTTTTTCTCTTTAGTTTCAGCATTAATAACCAAATCGGCATATTTGCTTCCGATTTTTACAAAGCTATTATACCCACCATTCTTAAGGTCTTCCAATTGTTTGGCATCGATGTTTTCTCCTATGATTTTTTCAGCAAGATCAGTTTCAAACTGATGTTCAAACCCTTGTGCATAATAAACCGAGAATATTGATTTTACATTCTTAAAAATCGGCTCTTCTTTGTAGCTTGTTTTTAAGAAAAGAGGGATTAAAGCAGTCATCCAATCATTACAATGAACGATGTTTGGTGCCCATCCTAATTTTTTTACTGTTTCTAACACTCCTTTACAAAAGAAGATAGAACGTTCATCATTATCAGGAAAGAAGTTATCATCTTTGTCAGTAAATATTGACTTACGTTTAAAATAATCTTCGTTGTCTATAAAGTAAACTTGTAATTTTGCAGTAGGAATTGAAGCTACTTTTATAACTAAAGGCTTCTCTTCATCTCCAACAGAAATGTTAATCCCAGAAAGTCTTACAACTTCATGTAACCTATTTTTCCGTTCATTTATACAACCAAATCTCGGCATTAAGATTCTTATCTCTAAACCTTTTTCTTGCATCGCCTGAGGAAGTTTTCGAACAAATTCGGCTACTTCGTTTGTGATTTCTAAGAAAGGGTTTATTTCGCTGGTTACATATAGAATTCGAATTTTTGACATAATTTTTTATAATTATCTAACAAAATATGTACAAATGTAAAAAAAAATCACGAAATATGCTAAATTTTCTATCCTTATATAAGTCGGACTATGCAGATAATTACCTCAATTTCAGAGATTAGAATAATTTTAAAGAGCCATAATAGTATCGGTTTTGTACCAACAATGGGGGCTTTACACAAAGGGCATTTGTCCTTAGTACAAAAAGCTAAAACTCAAAATGAAACTGTGGTAGTGAGTATATTTGTGAACCCAACTCAGTTTAATAATAAAACAGATTTAGATAAATATCCCCGTAATTTATCACAAGATGTAGATTTTCTACAGTCGGTGGGAGTCGATTATATTTTTGCACCTACCACCAATGAGATGTATCCTGATGAACATATTATTACATATAACGCAGGTTATTTAGACACAATTATGGAAGGAGCTACTCGCTCAGGGCATTTTAGTGGAGTAGTACAGATCGTGGCAAAATTATTCAACGTAGTTAAGCCCACTAGGGCCTATTTTGGTCAGAAGGATTTACAGCAATTGATTCTTATCCGTAGGATGACAAAAGAGTTATGCTTTGATATTACAATTATTACTTGTGAAATCATAAGAGAGCCTTCTGGCTTGGCGATGTCTTCACGTAACCGAAGATTATCTGAATCAGAAAAAGAAGTAGCAATTCATCTTTCTAAGATATTATTTGAATGTGAAAAATCTGTATCGTCAGGTGTCTCGGTGAAAAAAACCCTAGAGCAGGCTAAAAATGTAATAAGTAAAAATAACCAAATTAAATTAGAATATTTAGCCGTAGCTGATGCTGAGTATTTGTCTCCTGTTCAAGAACCATCTAAGCAGATTGCATTTTGCATCGCTGCCTTTGTGGGGGGAGTTCGTTTGATTGATAATGTATTGGTTGAGTTGAATTAGAAAGCGTGTTATAAAGGTCATTTTTTTTGAAAAATCAATAAGTACTGCTCACGTCACATATAAGATGGCATCAATAGTTTTTTATCCCTTAGGTGTAAAACCATAGGGTGACCCTTATTTAGGATTAGATTATTGGTTTATAACATGAGGTTGACTAGTCCTGATGATAGGAGAATTGATGGCAAGTCAAATGTTTACACGGTTAAAATCGGTTTAGACAGAAAATTTACGAGTCGTATATATTTACATTATGGGTTGAGTTTTCTTTTTTGAACAAAGATTCATCATTTACGGATAATAAGGAAAAGGAAATAATTTCAGTAGAATTAGGGTTGTTGTTTAAGATAGGAAAGTAGGGTTTGTGTATTTTTAAATAAAAGTCTTTGGACTATTTTTTGGCTTAAAAACTAGGTGTATCTTTGTCAAGATGTATTTTATATTATTTATTATTACAATTTTGTCGGGGATTGCGGGGGTTGCTAGCTATATAGCAGGATATGTTCCTCCTACGGCTCATTATTTTTTTGGGTTACTAGCGATGAGTTCTCCTTTATGGATAGGTCTTAATGGTGTTTTGTTAGTCTTTTGGGTTTTTAAAAAATGGAAAAATGTATTTTTCCCATTGATTACTTTGTTGATTATTAGCCCAAATATTTATCGAAGTTATGGCTTTAATGAGCCAAACAAAGTGAATTTGGAAGATGATATAATTAAAATCATTTCGTATAATGTACAAGTGTTTAATCGTTATAATTATGATACAAGTCATGACTCAACTCCAGTTGATAGTATGGTTGGTTTTTTGATTCAAGAAGATGCCGATGTCATTTGTTTACAAGAATATTACACTTGCAGGAAAGGAAATGAAGTGTATAATATTGATAAGCGATTAAAAAAAGCATATCCTTATGCTGTTCGAGAGATATTTCTGACTACGGGGTCTTATAACGATTTTGGACAAGTTATTTTGAGTAAACATCCTATTGTTTATTCGCAGAAGCTAAAAGAAAAAAGAGGGGGGAATTTCATGTTTTATGCGGACATCAAAAAAGGTGAGGATATTATAAGAATTTACTCTGCTCATTTAGCATCTATTAGTCTTAGTAATAATGTCTCGGTGGATATTCAAAAAAGTAAATCTTCTAGATTAAAAGTATTGAGCAAAATAAGAAATGGATTTGAATTGAGAACCAAGCAGGTGAAGCCCTTAGTGAAAAGTATTCAAGATTGCCCTTATCCTTTGATAGTATGTGCTGATCTTAATGATGTGCCTTATTCTTATGCTTACAATCATATCAATAGTCACTTAGCTAATGCTTTTGAAGTAGCAGGATCTGATTTTGGAATTACATACAATTCATCAAGAGATAATAAATACTTATTTTTTTTGAGGATAGATAATCAATTCTTTAGCGACAAGAACTTGCGTTGCCTTTCTCTTCAAACAAAGGACAATATGAAGCAGGTAGATCACTTTCCTTTGGTAGGGCTTTATAAATTAAAGAAAAAACACTAAATTGAATTAAAATCACTATTATAACAGCTATGAAAAATTTATTTATTTATACTGGACTATTATTTTTAGGATTTTCTTTGAATTTATCGGCACAAAATGTAGGTGATATTATCATTACAGAGATAATGTATAATCCTGACACAGTAACTGATACTAAGGGGGAATGGTTTGAAGTGTTTAATACTACACAATCTTCAATTGATATGAAAAATTGGACAATATCAGACCTCGTAACGTCTAAAAAAATATTGACAACACTTATTGTTCCGCCTTTGGGGTTTGCTGTGCTAGCCAGAACTGGAGACACACTCACTAACGGTGGGCTACAATTTGATTATGCCTATGGGACGATCAACTTCAATAACGGAGGAGATAAAATTACGGTACTGGACTCAATGGATAATGTTATTGATCAAGTAGAGTATAGTTCTGCTTTGGGTTTTCCTAGTGTTTCTGGTGCGAGTATTGTATTTAATATTAGCGGTTTAGTACTCCTTCACCAAGAAAATAATGATGGGTCTAACTGGATAAAAGAAACTATTGATACTTATGGATTAGGAGATTTTGGGACTCCAGGCTATAGTAATAATCCTATTTTGGACATAGTGAAATTAAATGAAAGCACTCGATTTGAGTTATTACCTAATTTTATTACCGATAATAAGTTTAGTATAAAAGGTGCAGATGGTTGGGTAAAAACAGTAATCTATGACTTGTTAGGGAACGAAGTTTATAATCAGGTGATGAATACAAATATTGATTATAACTTGAGTTTGCCAAGTGGTATCTATACTGTAAGAGTAGATAATCAAGTTTCAAAATTAATTATTAGATAGGATCTATTACAGGAAAATTCTTCCTATATTCATCTAAAGGTTTTTTATTTAATGTGGCAAAAATAAGATTTTCTTTTTGAGAATGATTAATAACGTCTCCTTTTGGATTAAAAACGAGACTATTGCCGATATACGTTAATCCATTTTCATCTGTACCTACTCTATTACATCCAATCACATAACTTTGGTTTTCTATTGCCCTTGCTTGTAACAATATTTCCCAATGTTTGTTGCGTTTACTAGGCCAGTTGGCAACATATAGTAAAACATCATAAGGGTTTTGTTTTGTATAATTAGAGTTATTCGGAAACCTTAAATCAAAACAAATTAAAGGTCGGATAGTGAAGTTATTTACGTGGAAACTCGGGCTTGCTTCCCCTGCCGTAAATAACGTTGGTTCGGCTAATAAAGGAAATAAATTTATTTTATCATATTGGCATAGTATGCCTTTTTTGGACATGGCTATAAAACGGTTGTAATACTTTCCATCTTCAATAACTATGTAAGAGCCTGTAATAACCGCATTTGATGTGTGAGCCATCTGCTTCATCCACTTTGTAGTGACTGCACCCATTGATTCTGCCATTTTGGTGTTCATCGTAAAGCCTGTGTTAAACATCTCGGGCAATACAATTAAGTCGATATTATTGGGGACTAAGGTTATTTTTTCTTCTAAATCGGATAGATTGGCAGTTTTGTTTTCCCAAAAAGTATTGTGTTGTATGAGTGCAATATTTAAAAGCTTTGTCACGAAGGAAATTTCATTCGGTAGGTGACATCAACAATTCCTTTGCTAATTTTTGCTAATTTAGATTTCAACCTCCTTTTTTTGAAAGGAGATAGGTGATCAGTAAATAAGATACCTTCTATATGGTCATATTCATGCTGAATGACTCTAGCAGGCATCCCCTCATAGTCTTCAGTGAATTTATTGCCGTCTATATCTTCATAAGTGATACATATTTTGTCATACCGGAGCACTTCTCCTCTTATTTTAGGAATACTCAGACAACCTTCTTCATAAGCCCATTCCTCTCCCCATTCTTCTTCTATTACAGGGTTTATGAAAGCTTTTTTGATGGTTATCTCCTCTTCCATAAGAGATGTGTCCACAATAAACAACCTAATAGATTTGTCTATTTGAGGTGCAGCAAGCCCTACTCCATTAGCACTGTCCATCGTTTCAAACATATCGTCAATGAGAGTTTGAAGCCCTGGTTTGCCCATTGTGATTTTGGCACAAACTTTTTTAAGTACGGCATCTCCGTAAGCAACTATTGGGTATATCATATTTGTTGTGCTAGGTAAGATTGTAATATAATTGTCGCACTTACTTTGTCTATTAATTCTTTTTCACGTCTTTTTTTCTTTGATAGACCACCTGCTATCATCGTCTCAAAAGCCATTTTGGAAGTAAACCTCTCATCTACATTTACAATTTTTATAGCAGGAAATTTACGTGTCATATGGATGGTAAACTCTCGTACTTGTTGAGTAATGTGTGTGTCAGTATTGTTTAGTCTTTTGGGCATACCAATCACAATGGTTTCAACCTCTTCGGTATTTATGTATTTCTCTAGGTACTGAGCCAAGTCCTTAGCGGGTACAGTGTTTAGCGGTGATGCAATTATTTGCATACTATCTGTAACTGCGAGTCCAACTCGTTTGGTGCCGTAATCTATTGCTAATACTCTTGCCATTGATTACAAAGGTACAAGTATTTGAATCAATGGGCAAAGGTTTGAGCGTAATCTCAAATAATCAGCTCAAAGACATTCTTAACTTTAAATTTTTACATCAATAATTGATGTATCAATAATATTTTTAATACTATTGTGCTATAATGTTTTTAACTAAGACAATAGTATGGAAAGGATAGAAGACGTTATCTTATCTCAGATAGACTTAACAAGTAAGGTTTCTAAACAATATTCTCAAAAGGAATTTGATAAGTTAGGATTTGGAATTACGGTTGAGCAATGGATTATTTTGAAGATAGTTTCAGAATCTAGCTCTTTGTCTCAAAAAGAGTTGGCAAACAAGTCATATAGAGACCCAGCTTCAATTACACGAACAATAGATTTGCTAGAAAAAAAAGGTTTACTAATTCGAGAAAAGACACCAAGTAATAGAAGGGCATATAATATTTTTTTAACAAAAGATGGAGAACAGTTTATAAAAGATAATATAAAATCAATAGATACCCATAGAGACAATAGTATAAAAAATCTCACGCAGGGAGAATTATCTTTGCTAAGTACGATTCTTAAAAAAATCAGAAAGAATATGAAATAATTTTTTTGATCGATTCAATAATTAACGACATTAAAAAGACTCCCAAAATACAGACCTACAACAACGAGACTTTCTCAATGAAATTGTCATTGATGAGATTTTTGTGGCTATTCGGCTAAATGTTGTATACCAATTAAATTATAATATAAGTCTAATTATTAGTATTTTTGTTTATGGGAA
>CAZEGV010000086.1:0-8710 GCA_964511645.1 uncultured Cytophagales bacterium | reverse complement strand
TATGGCTTCCAAGGACAAGAAATGGACGACGAGGTGAAAGGGAAAGGAAACTCAATAAACTACAAATACAGAATGCACGACCCGAGAGTGGGGAGATTTTTTGCGGTTGACCCGTTGAGCGCGAAATATCCTTGGTATTCTAGTTATCAATTTAGTGGAAATAGGGTTGTTGATGCTGTTGAACTGGAAGGAAAAGAGCCAAGAATTGTAACTTATAACATGCAAAATAGAGATGGCTCTATCACTGAGTTAGCCACAGGTCGCGCTCAGAATGATAATCAAGGAGGATGTCCAACATGTGCACAAGAATTTTATTCAGTTTATTTTTTCGAAACTATTGATGGAGTTACAAAAACATACACAGAGCTAACTACTCGAGGGAATGCAGGGAATGCTTATAGCAAATTAAAATCTGATAATTCAGCTTTTTTTATAGCTTTAGATATTTATAAAGGTGTACAACTTGCTCAAGACGTACAACTTGCAAGTGATGTTCTAGCTACTGTAGGAGCTGTTGTTACAATAGTAGCAACAGCAGGAGCTGCTACACCATTAGTTGTTGGTGTTGGGATAACAACTGGTACTGTTGCTTTAGGTTTGAGTTCTACCAAACTAATACTTGATTTACAGGGTGAATTTGAAAAATCGAATACAATACCAAGTAATCTTGGAGCTTCATTAGGAATGGCATTTGATGATTTATATAAAATGATTGATGAGGAATATGATGGTGATATAGGGCAAAGTATGGGAGGATTTGCAGAAGGTATAATAACAATCGGATTAAATAAAAATCTTAGCAGTTTTGGTCTTGATGACGCCTTTACTTCTGCTGGATTAGTAGCCTCATGGATAACTTCAAACGATAAGAGCTTTGATGATTTTGAGGATTATCTTAAAGAATTTAACGAAATAATGAAAGAGTATGAATCAATCATTGAAGCAAATGAGTAATGAGTTCCATATAAATTGGATAAAGAAAAAGAAAATAATAGTTAAACATATTCTGAGGATTATCTTTTTTCAAATTATTATAATAATTGGGGCCTATTTTAAAGGTTTTTTAACAGATGTTTCATGGTCTATTATTGCTTGGAGTATGATAGTGGTAGATATATTATTCACTTTATATCTTATGAAAAAATATTATAAATATATATTTCTGTCAATATCATTTAATGGGAATAATTTTAAAATATTATATTTTAAATATGGTAAAAGAAGTAAATGTGAATTGATGCCAATTTTAGTTGAAGTAAAGAAAATAAGTGTTAAATATTACTCAACAATATCAACGATTCCTGTGACAATTGAATTAATCTCTAACGATGTGACATGTAGATTTCGACTTCTATTAAAAGAAATGATATTACTCTTCAGTTTTATAGAAAAAAACGGAGGTACAGTAAAAAAAGATTTTGATTTTAGATGTTCTTTAAAAGAATTATTGTCAAACGAGGAGTATAAAGATGTTAAAGGTGAGATTCAACAATTACTTAATTCTTAAATTAACTCTATGAACTTCCCCAAAGCTGGCGCACGAAGAATAAACTAACGCTACCTCGCGAACCTTTCGCGGGGTTTACTTTTCCAAAAGCCCTTTCATCAACTCTTTAATCTCTTTATCTGTCACGGTTTCTTTTTCTCCTTTATTATAAATAGAAAACAACGATACTTGCGTATCGGTAACTTTTACAAAAGACAATATTCGAGCACCACCAGACTTACCTTTTCCTTTAGAAGCAACAGCAAGTCTAATCTTATAAATATCGTTTCCAAGTGGTATTCCTCTGGTTGGGTCTGTTTCTAGTTCAGTCACGAGATTACTAATCTCAGATTTTAAAGACTTGTATTTTTTAATCAGTCTTTTAGCTTCTTTCTTGAAGTTGTCAGTAAGTTCAATGTTATAACTCATCCAAGAAATCTTTAGCAGGCGTTCCCTTTAGTTTTCCTTCTTTAATTAGCTTTACTTCTTCCAATCCTTTCTTAATATTGCTAAGAATGGTTTTTTTAGAATCCCCATCGTTGTCCACTTGTACAAAGTCAAGGCTTTTAATCAGCTCCATAAAGAACTGATATTTACCGTCTGCTATTTTTAATCTTATTTCTTGCATGATATTCTATTTTTAAGATGCGTAGGCTTGTCTAGCTTTAAAATCTCTAATTGCTAAATCAATCAAGTTAAGAACCGTCTTTTTAGTTTCTCCTTTCATGTCTTGTATTATCTCAAACTTTCTTAATAGCTCTTTGTCCTGTATGTTTATTTTTTCATCTGAAAGAAGAGTGTCTGTTGATACTTTTAACGCATCAGCGAGCTTCTTTATTACATCTGCTGGTGGAATACTTGTGCCAAGCTCATAGCGTGATAAACTTTTTAAGTTAACTCCAGCGACTTGGGCTAATGCTTTTTGAGACATATCCTTTTGTTGCCTAGTCAATCGTATTCTTTCTGATATAGTCATATTCGAGAATTATTAACAGTTAAAACCTTCTGATGATGGTTGATAAGACAAAAATAAGTAAAAAATGTTAATAAAATCTTTTACTTGTCCTTTGTTTTAATCTCAAATTGTTTACTTTTGAGACAAATATGAGAATAATAAAACTTTTCAACAATCCGCTTAGCGGTTCACGAAAACAGAATAAAAACAATAAATAAACTATTGAGTAATGGAAATACCCCAAATCAAACAACAATTAGAAATTACCACTCTAGCCGAGCATTTAAACATCCAAATCAATACAAAAACTAAACGAGCTCTCTGTCCTTTTCATCCAGACAAGATACCGAGTTTACAGTTTTCAAAAGACAAACAAATAGCCACCTGTTTTTCTTCCAACTGCAATGCAGGTACAATGGATGTGATAAGTCTAACAGAAAAGAAACTGAATCTTTCCACACACGAAGCTTTAAATTACCTCACAGAACTAATCACAAACCAAGCCCCCACACTTGTACAGAGCGATCGCATTGAGCCCAGTCGAAATGTAGTCGAAGTAAACAACAAAAAACAAACTCCAATGATAGAAAGTCCAACACTTATAAGTTCCCAGGATCAAATCAACACATTTAAAGAAGTATTTAAAACCTTTGAAACGGCCTTTTTAGCAAGCAGTCCTGCAAAAAACTACGCAAAACAAAGAATGCTCAATATCAAAACTTTAACTATCGGTTACAATGCGGGTACACTCCATCACGGAGAGTTGAATAACACAGAATTAATAAACACTTATCAAGAGTTAGGACTTCTAAACAAAACCAACAGTGGTTATGCTTCTTTTGGTCTAGCAAGTTTGGTTTTTGGTTTACGAGACAAGCAGAACAATGTAACGGGAATGTATTTTAGAGCAGTAGAACCAAGACCATCCAAATTTAAAAACCGTAAATTTGAAAAGCATTTATACCTAAAAAACCGAACAGGACTTTACCCAAATTACCCCAGTCCAAACACGCAAAAAATCATTCTTACTGAATCCATTATTGATGCAGCTACATTACAATCGTACCCTGAAGCTCTCGAAGGGTATGAAATACTAGCATTATACGGTACAAACGGCTTAACAACAGAACACATACACGCCTTACAAAACTGGACTTCGAGCGGAGTCGAGAAGGAAGAAATCATTCTTTTCTTTGACGGCGACAGCGCAGGAACACAAGCCAATAAAAAACACAGCACCTATTTACAAGACTTATTCCCAGACCTTAAAATATCCATTGTTGAAACATTAGAAGATGAAGACATTAACAGCCTAGCACAAGCACACAAACCCGAAATATTTACAAAACTTCTCAAAGAACGCATTACTTTCAAACCTAAAATAGTAGTTAAACAAGCATCAAGCGAAACGGTAAGTTCATCAGGGCAAATGCCTAACTCAGTCGAGCAATCATCAAACTTAACCGAACAATCATCAAGCAAAGCCGAACAATCATCAAGCAAAGTCGAGCAATCATCAAGTAAAGTCGAGCGGTCATCGAGCCTAGTCGAGATGAAAGCTAACGGCCTCAACACCACAAACCCCAATAAAATCACCTACCAAACAGATACAGCAACCTACTACATCAAAGGCGGAATAAGAAAAGACCTCGACAGTTTAAAAGTAACCCTAGTTATTGAACACTTGGAATACAAATCAAAGAGTAGAAATAAATTAGATCTCTACGAGGACAAACAAACGGAGAAAATAGCCAGAGAATCTGCCGAGAAACTTGGTCTTAGAGCTGACTTAATAGAATTTGATTTGAATACTTTAACTGATTTACTCGATGAATACAGAGAATCTACAACGCTTCAAAACAACGAAGAAAAAAAGGAAGTAATTATCCCAAAAGAGCAGAAAGACAAGTGTTTTAAGTTTTTAAAATCAAAGAAACTCCTTTTCAATATCAATGATTTAATCGGAAAGTCTGGTGTTGTGGGAGAAGAGAATAACCGTTTGTTTTTGTTTGGAATAGCATCGACATATAAGATGGAAAACACATTGCACGCTCTTATTCAAGGAAGTTCTGGAAGTGGTAAGACACATCTACTCGCAACCATTATGGACTTTATGCCACCTGAAGATACAATCAATTTAACAAGAGTTACCGAGAGTAGTTTTTATAACTATGGCGAACATGATTTAAGTAATAAGTTGATAGGAATGGAAGACTTTGACGGTCTGGAAGAAAAGGCAGAACTAGCCTTTAGAGAACTGATGAGTAAGGGAGAGATAAGCAGTTCAACATCGGGCAAAAATGAACACACAGGACAAATATCGGCTTATGTAAAAACTGTTTTTGGCCCAATTGCTTCACTTTCTGCTACTACAAAAGGAGAAATCTATGAGGATAATATGAGCCGTTGTTTTTTAATTTCAGTAGATGAATCACTAGAGCAAACGCAAAGAATTATTAAGTATCAAAATAGCAGAGCTGCAGGTCTTATTGATACCAATAAAACAAAAGAGAATCGTGATTTTTTAAGAGACTGCATCCGTCTTTTGAAACCTTTGGATGTAATTAATCCTTATGCAAACAGAATTGATTTACCAAGCGAAGCCCATAAAATAAGACGACTAAACGAACTTTTTCAAAGCTACGTCAAGCAAATGACTTTACTTAACCAGTACCAACGTAAAAAGGATGTGCAAGGCAGGTTGATTACAGATAAACAGGATGTTAGAACAGCGGTAGAAATTATGTTTGATTCCATTATTTTAAAAGTGGACGAGCTGGATGGAAGTCTAAGGTTGTTTTATGAAAGTCTAAAAAACTACGTTTTACAAAAGAGTAAAGAATATGAATTTACACGTCGTGAAATACGCCAGGAGATAAATATCAGTAATACACAGCTTCACCGCTTTTTCAATCAGCTCATTGACCTTGAATACATCTATAAATCAAGTGGCTATGACAATAAGGGGCATAAATACAAAATAGCTTACTGGGATAATATGCAGGCTGTTAGAAATCGCATAAAACAAGACTTAAACAAACAAATTGATAAACTATAATACCGCTAGTGTTCCGAAGTGTTGGAACGCTAGATGGAATGCTAGATTTACCTTAAACACTGGCTTAAAGTAGTGAAAAGTGTCTAGCATTCCACATTCCAAGAAAATGCAAGACCCCACTTTTTAAACCCCAGATGATGAAACCAAAAAACAAACTAGTAAAAAACTTCAAAATCCACTTAGAACGACTTGGTTTTAGTAAAGCTATGGTTTATCAACTGCCTTGTCATATCGATGATTTTCTAAAGTTTACAGTTAAAGAAGTTACTGAAATAGAATCCGAAGATATTTTGAACTTTCACAAGCACCTGCAGGAGAGACCAAGAAAAAGAGGTGCAGGAGGTCTATCGGAAAGTTACATCAATCATCACGTTTACGGACTTAAATTATTCTTTGGATGGCAACAAGAAAAGGGAGCAATCTTGGAGAATCCAATCAGTGGTTTAGAATTTAAAAAGCCGAGAAGTAAACCAAGAGAAATTTTAACGGAAAAGGAAGTGGCTGAACTCTTTGAAGCGTGTGAAACATTAAAACAAAGAGCAGTCTTGGCCATCTTTTACGGATGTGGATTAAGAAGAAGCGAGGGCGAAGATTTGGATTTAAAAGACATTCATTTTAGAGCAGGAATCTTGTATGTAAGAAAAGGAAAAAACAGCAAGAGAAGAGCCGTACCATTGAGTAAACAAGTAAAAACAGAACTTTGGAATTATGCTATTAATGAGCGGAAACTTATCAATAATACTTCTCGGACATCGAGCGTAGCCGAGATGAACGAAACGGCATTTGTCTTAAATCAAATCCATAAAAGAAGCTCAGGGAGTACCTACAATAAAATCCTAAAATCAATCTTGGAAAGAACTTCTATAACTAAAGAAATAACCTTGCATTGTTTACGCCATTCGATTGCTACGCATCTTTTAGATAGTGGCTTGCCTGTAGAATACGTTCGAGACTTTCTCGGCCATAAACACCTGGAGAGTACACAAATTTACGTGCGGATAAAAAACAAACATTTATGGAACTTGACAGCTATCTAAAAACATCACTTGCACCCTCTACTGCAGAAAGATACAAAAGAGAAATAGACCTTTTTTTTCTTTCACTAGAGAAGCAGAATATCGACCCTAAAACAGCTTCTTACAATCAAGTAATGGATTATATCGGTAACAGAAGAAAGCATTATAAAAAGGCTTCTTCGCTTTCTTGTGTTCTGCATTCAATCAAGCATTACTACAACTATTTAATCCTTATCAAACAAAGAAAGGACAACCCTGCAAAAACCATCCGATTAAGAGATAAACAAAGCAGACAAATCCAATTACAAGACTTATTTTCTTCTCAAGAACTAGAACTTTTATTAGAACGAAAGGAAAGATACCCGATGCTTAAGAATAGAAACAAAGTCATCGTTTCATTGCTTATTTATCAAGGCTTGACCAATGGAGATATTAAAAACTTAGAATTAAAAGATTTAGATTTAGAAAAGGGCAGCGTTTACATTAAGTCAACTAGAAAAACCAACGCTAGAACCTTGAAATTAAAACCCAATCAACTCTATTGGATAATGCAATACCTCTCTATTGACAGACCTAAGATGCTTAAATCATCAACAGATAAATTAATCATTTCAAAACTTGGAACAGCAGAAACAGGAGAAGGCATTCACTACATTACAGAAACCGCCAGACATCTTTTTAAGGGAAGAAAACTCAATCCAAAAACCATCCGACAGTCCGTTATTGCTAATCTTTTAAAGTCTGGACATGATCTGTTAATCGTTCAAGCTTTTGCAGGCCATAAATACCCCTCCACAACAGAAAACTACCGCCAAACAGAAGTCGAAGAACTTAAAAACAAAATCTTAAAACATCATCCTTTGGGATAATCCTCCAGGAATGGAAAAAAAATAAAGGAAGGAAATATGGTCTTCGTTCAGTACTCACTTTAATCACAAAACACAAAAACAAGGGCATGCAAAGTACCTTTTCCTTTACTCGGTATAGTTCCCATTGAAATAATGGTTGCCGAGCGCAGTCGAGGTACCCTTGTTTTTATCGCTTCGTTTCTTAGCCCTTTCATTCTTCAAGTACTAATCCACTTCACTTGTTTTGTTCTTTACGCTCCGTTCTTCTCTCAGTCGTGGCTACTCTGTTCTCCGACAAGCACATCCTGAAGGCTGAGCCTGTCGAAGCCCATCGCCACTTGTGTTTTGCTCACCTGCTGGTCGCGGTGGGCTGCGCTTTGTGTCACGGTTCTTGCGGTCGTCGAGCGTAGTCGAGACGCAAAAACACGTGCCACAAGCTTGTGTAGTTCGTTCTCTTTTTTCGTAAACTGCCAAAAAGTTCTCTTCTACATAGGTCGCTTACAGCAACCTCATTACTTCGGTTACTTTCTTGCTGTCCACCCTTGCTCCATTCGCAGGCGGTTCGCCACTCCGCTAGCCGTTCCGTCCCGAAAGCTTTCGGGACTTCTCTAGGCGCTTCGTATTATCTGGTGGACTTCTTAGCGTCGCTAAGACAGGTTGCTCCGCAGGTGCCTACGGCAGGTTGCCCTATTTTTTCTTTTCAAAAGAATATCGCTTCGTAAATTAACTTTTAGGACAGCATTAGATATTTACGCTTCGATTGAGTATTTATCCTTTAAAAGCCTTTTAAAAAGATAAAATTGGGCTGAAAAACCAACGTTTAAAAAAAGAACGTTGGTAGAAGTGAAAATCATCAATTTTCAGTAATAAAATGATAAATTATGCAAGGCAAGAAGTGTTGTGGTCTTACCACAATATAAATTTCGACAAGCGAGAAGGAATTAAAAAAAGAGGATTAGCCAAGCCGATGCGATAGCATCAAGATAAAATGTATGGGAATCAATACGGCTTTAGCCGTATTAGAGCCGTATCATAGTTATACAAGCCTAAATCACACAAGTACACTAGAAAAAGGATAAATCACCTTAAAACGCACCTTAGACATGGTTTATTTGAGTTTAGACGTAGGTTAATCAAGGGGATATGACAGACAAACGTAGTTTCGTTAAATATGAACTCATTTGAATCTCTTGTTTTCTTTTTTCAGTTGAAAAGAAAAAAATGATTAATTTAACGCTCATAAATGGGTTGTCTAAAACTTACATATCGGTCAGATTTACCACAGCTAAAGGTTGTGCAAGGCTTTTCTTTTTCATTAGAAGAAAGTTGCGCAGGACTTTATAGGTA
>CAZEGV010000085.1:0-8987 GCA_964511645.1 uncultured Cytophagales bacterium | reverse complement strand
TGACTGTTACATGTAAATGAGAATGATTTTCAAAAACTTTCGGACAGATATGTTATTATATGAAAAAGTAACCTAGCGGTATTTGATTTTACACGAAACGTAGTTGTTTTTGGTAATTGTTTGATAATAAATCGAGTAAGGCTATTTTAAGTTGATTGTATTTTCTTGTATCTTTTACTATGTAAAAAAAAAACTGCTCAACAAAGCTTTGCAGGTACTATCTGCAAAGCCAAGAGCAAGAAAAATTAAAGCCTGTTTGTTAGGTACATGGTATGAATTAGAAGATAGAATCAATGATAGATTATTATTTAGTATTATGAGCATGGAAGATATATTCTCAGACCATAGTACAATTAGTCGATTCAGAACTAATGCCTATGAAAAGTTGTGTTTAGTCATCAACAAACAACTAGAACAATATGTTTTTTTTAGTCTCGAAAGAAGCGTAGCGTAATGAAGAGTAGAGGATTGCCCTAATCTTTTAACATTTTAATAAATAAAAAAAGGAAAACCCTAGTATGAGGGTTTTCCTTTTGAAAGGTGTAGTTTTATAATATGTTACTTCTTTGTTCTTTCAAGTATTGTAGAAAGTTCTTTAAGTAATGTTTTAGCAGGTTTGTATCCAGCTTTTTCTCCAACCTTATTGCCCTTGCTGTCAAAGTAAATAATGGTAGGATATCCTCCAGATCTTAGGTATGCTCTAGTAAAGGTGTGCGTTTTGCCTGTGGATGCAAATTTTTGATTAAAGAATTTATGTGTGTGTGTAGATTCTGCATTAAATTTGACGGCGTAAAAATTCTTGTTTATATAGCTAACTACTTTTTCTTTTGAGAAAGTGTTACGATCCATTAATTTGCAATATCCACACCAGTCGGTGTACATATCAATCATGATAGGGCGTTGTTCTTTGGTTTGAAGTTCTGCTAGCTCTTCTAACTTTACCCACTTAATTTTTTCTTCAATTGATTTTTCTGTGCTATGTGTGATACTAATAAATGATGCGAATAGCCCAATCACAAGCATAAATAGTAGGTGTATTCGTATATTTTTCATAATAAGTTCTTTTTTATATAACTAGTATACAAAAATACAGCCAAAAAGATTCCAAGCATGGCTACGGTAATGCTACCACTGGCAGATGAGTTAATTAAAATATTGATTTTAAGTCCGATAATGACAGCGGTAACTCCAATGATAATACTTAGTAGAATCATCTTTTTAAGTGATTTTGTTAATAAATGGGCTGTGGTGGAAGGTATCGCAATAAAGGCAATTACTAAAATTGCTCCTACAGAATCAAAAGCACCAATTGTCGTAAACGAGACAAGACTCATGAGCGAGTAATGCCAAACAATAGCTGAGATACCAATGCTTGTAGCGTATTTACTATCGAAACTGGTGATGCTAAAGTAACGGAAAAACATAGAGATAGTTCCGATTACGATAATGTTAATGATGCCAAGCGTCCAAATGCTTTTAGGTCCTAGGCAAAGCCCCGAGTCTGTGTACCATTGGTTGAATGGGGTTAATAGTATCTCTCCGTATAGTATGTGTTCTGGATCCATGTCGATATTTACAGAGTTTAAGGATATGAGGATAACTCCGATAGAAAATAATAGTGTGTAAACGATTCCGATTGAAGCATCTTTTTGGATAGACGATTTTTGAGAAATCATTTCTATTAAGAAAGTGGTGAGTATACCAAATAGAGAGGCACCGATAAACATCGCAAAACTGTCTCTTGATTCGGTGATGAGATAAGCAATTACAATTCCTGGTAGTACGGAGTGAGCGATGGCATCACTTACCATTACGCTTTTTCGCAAGACGAGAAAGCATCCAAGTATACTACATGGTATCGCTACCATACACCCGATAATTATTACCCAATATTCAGGATTCATCATTTCTGTAGGGTATTTTTTGGTTATGAGGGTCTGTCTCGGGTTTTCCTAGGTACTCTTCCAGTTGTTTTTCTATTTCTGGTGTGATGATATGTTCTATAGAATCAGCATCTTCATGTACGTGGTCTACTTTTATGTTAAGGTGCTTGGTGAGGTATACTTCCCATAGTCGGTGTAGTTTGACTAGTCTTTTCCCCTTTTGGTAACCGTGTTCAGATAGTGTCCAAGTTTTTTCAGATAAGGAGATGTATCGTTGTTTTTGTAAGGCTTTAAGTACGGATAATGTTTTTGAGTGACCAAGTTTTGATTTGAAGGAAGAGGCTGTCTCTGTATTAAATTGATAGCTATCAGTTCTTTTTTTGTGGTGATAAAGTGCTTTGAGTAAGTCTTCTTGAGTCATTCGCTTACGAGATTGATACCTACAAATGTATTTAGGAATAAGTCCTGATTTTGTGGAAAAAAGAAAACTTAGTAATGCTAAACAAGAGAGTGTGAAAACAATCCATGGTCCTGTAGGAACTTCCATTTGATAGGAACGCTCTACACCTATGACAGCACCTAGAACTCCTGCCCCACAAGCGATAAAAATAAGGTGTGATATGCGATGTGTCCAGAACCTAGCGATGACTGCGGGTGTGATGAGTAATGCCGCAATAAGAATAACTCCTACTGCCTGTATACCTATTACGATAGCAATGACGGTGATAATTGATAGGACTATTTTAAGAAAAGAAACAGGAATCCCAATACTTTGTGCAAAACGCTCATCAAAAGTGAAAACTATTAAGCCACGATAAAAAACATAAACAATAACGATTAATGCGACTACGATAATAGCAAAGATGTGAATGTCGGTATTTGAGATTCCAATTACAGAGCCATACAAGAAACTGCTGATACCAGATTTTATTTCTAAAGAAGGAGAATTGATGATGTATAGCAATAACATTACGCCAATCCCAAAAAAGGAAGATAGGGTAATGGCTGATGCGGTGTCAGAAGTGATTTTGGGATGTCTCTTTATCCACTCTACAAACAAAGTAGAAATCCAGCCTGTAAGGGCTGCAAAGAGTAAGATGATAAGTAGGTTTCGCTCATTATGAACAATGAATCCGACACAAATCCCAGGTAATACGGAGTGAGAAATTACGTCTGCGATAAGCGATTGCTTGCGAAGTAATGTAAAAGTGCCAACAATACTAGAGCTGATAGATAATAAAATAGTGCCTACTAATGCATTTCTGAGTACGCCGTTTATCCCGATATTAAAAATGTCAAGGAATGTCATTAATGATCGGATCTAATAGGGAAGTCTTGGTTTTTGACAGTGTTAATGATATCAGACAAAAGAGTAAGTCTTCCTCCATAAGTAGCTTGAAGGTGTTCTGTTGTGAATACATCGTGTATTGGTCCGTAGGTAATTAACCTTTGGTTCAGTAAGATTGCCCAATCAAAAAAGTGTGAGGCAGATTGTAAGTCATGATGTACAACAATTACTGTTTTTCCTTGAGACCTGAGTGATTGTAACACTTTCATTATCATTTGTTCGGTGGCGGCATCTACACCAGCAAAAGGCTCATCCATAAAATAGATTTGAGCTTGCTGAGCTAGTGCCCTGGCCATAAAAACTCGTTGTTGTTGTCCTCCTGATAGTTCTGATATCTGTCGATTGATAAAAGGGGACATTCCTACGTCTTCTATTGCTTGAAGCACGATTTCTTTGTCAGATTTTTTTGGTCTTTGTAATAGTCTTAATTGACCGTATCTCCCCATCATTACCACATCATACACAGAAGCAGGAAAGTTCCAGTCTACGCTTTCTCGTTGAGGTACATAGCTTACTAGTTTTCTCACTTTGTCAATCTCTTGATCGAGTATTTTTACATAACCACCTTGTTGCTTAAGCAAACCCATGATGGATTTTAACAAAGTAGATTTACCTGCTCCGTTAGGACCTATTACACCACAAAGGACACCTTTTGGTAGGCTAAGGTCTACCCCCCAGAGTATTGGCTTTTTGTCATAAGCTACTGTGAGGTCATGAATTTCTAATGCAATATCTTTATTTGAGCTCATTCACAATAGTGTTTATGTTATGAGTAATCATTCCGCTATAAGTGCCGGTAGGAGTGTTTTTAGCTCCCATAGAGTCAGAATAAAGTTCTTTCCCTAAGTGTAGGATTACGCCATTTTCTTGACATCTTTCTACTAAGGTTTTGATGTCTTTTGCAGATGTTGAACTTTCTGGAAAAATAGTTTTTATTTTTTTTTCTGTAATAAGTTTTACTAAACCATCCACATGTTTAATGCTTGCTTCGCTGGTAGTTGAGAAGCCTTTGATTCCTAGTACTTTGATTCCGTAAGCAATACCGAAATATCCAAAAGCATCATGAGAAGTGATCAGGTATTTACTGCCTTTAGGTAAAGCTTCAAGTCGTTTTTTCGCATCAGCATCGACTTTGTCTAGTTGGTCTAAATAATCGTTAAGATTATCTTTAATATAACCTGTCCAGTTAGTTTTCTTTTCTAATTTAGAAGCCATATATGCAATACATCCCTCCCATAATTGTACGTCTAACCAGATGTGAGGATCTTTTCCGATATGGTCTAGCTGCCTGATTTTAGAAGCAGGTACTCCATTCGACATATAAATAATTGTTTTTGTTCGTTTTAAGTTTTCGAATAAATCATGCATTTTCCCTTCTAAATGAAATCCATTGACAACAATAATGTCAGCATCTTGGAATTTCGTTAAATCCTCTTGAGAGGTTTGGTAAGAATGTGGGTCAGCACCTACGGGTATGATTACATCTACATCAGCACTGTCCTTTAGTATTTTTTGTACAGCTTCCTGAATCATTCCAGTAGTAGTAAGTACTTTTAGTTTGGTACTTTTGTTATCGGTTTGAGTAGGAGTGCAAGAAAAAAAGAATACACTAAAGGTTAAAGAAACTATAAATAGGGAATAGTTTTTCATTTGATTAATTGTTTGATTACACAAAGATAAAAAATTAGTATAGACTAACAATTATAAAAGTGGTTTTTTATCGAAGCCCCTTCACTATGCTGTTGACATTGTGAAGTATCAAGCTGTCGTAAGTATTTGTAGGTCCTTTCATTGAAATTGAATATAACTCTTGACCTAACTTTATTTCTATACCATTTTCTTGACATTGCTCTACAAGTGTCTTAATATCTTTGGTAGAAGTAGAAAATTCTGGGAAAATAGTTTTTATTTTCTTCTCTGTAATGAGAGATACTAAGCTATCTACATGCTTGATACTAGCTTCTCCGGTAGTTGATAATCCTTTTATTCCAAGGACTTTGATTCCGTAGGCATTTCCGAAATATCCAAAAGCATCATGAGAAGTAATCAGGTACTTACTTTCTTCGGGTATTCTTTTAAGTCTTCTTTTGGCAGTAATGTCAATATGTTCTAGTTGAATTAGGTATTCATCAAGATTTTTTTGAATATAATTAGTCCATTCAGTGTCTTTCTCTAGTCTGGAGGCCATATAGCTAACACAAGATTTCCATAATTGTACATTTAGCCAGATGTGAGGATCTATTTCTTTATTATCGAGATGACGAAGCTTAGAGATTGGCACTCCATCTGCCATGTATATAAGCGTTTTACTTCTAGTTGTATTTTGAAATAAGCCACGCATTCTGTGTTCTAAATGCAAGCCATTAGCAATAATGATATCTGCATTATGGGATTTAATAGCATCTTCTGGAGAAAATTGGTAAGAGTGTGGATCTGCACCTATAGGAATTATTAATTCTACATCTGCACTGTCTTTTAGTATTTTCTGTACTGCCTCTTGTATGATGCTAGTAGTGACTAACACTTTAAGCTTTTCACCTTTTTTAGAATTTTCTCCATTGTTAGGTTCTGGCATACAAGCAAAAAATGAAAAAAAAATCCCCAGTAAAGCACTTGTTCTGAATAGTTGAGAAACACTCATTAGCGAAAATGTTTTATTTTGCTACAAATGTACAGCTTTATAATGAGTTTGAAAATATTTTTGAATTGTATTTGATTGTACAGATAACTGAATTGTTAGGAAAAAAATGTAAGAAAAGTTAAATTGATTTTTCCTAACTGTATTTATCAATACCTTTGTATTATAATTAAGAAAGATGATGAAAGTAGAAAAGAACAAAGTTGTTACCCTTATATACACCCTTAAGTCTAACAATGAGATTGTAGAAGTTGTACAGCAAGACCAACCATTTTTATACCTTGTAGGTTCTCACGGAGTGATCCCTAAGTTTGGAGAAGCTTTAGAAGGCTTGTCTGTTGATGAAGATTTTGAAGTTAAAATCTCTTCAAAAGAAGCTTACGGTGAGGTAATTACAGATGCGATAGTAGATGTTCCTCTTACTACATTTGAGGTAGATGGAGAAATTAAATACGATATCTTGGCAGAAGGAAATGTGGTTCCTCTTCAAGACCAAGACGGAACTCCTATGGACGGAATTGTGCTAAGCGTTAGTGATGAGTCAGTAAAATTAGACTTTAATCATCCTTTAGCAGGTAAAGACTTACACTTTACAGGAAAAGTACTAGACATTAGAGATGCAAACGCAGAAGAAATTGAACATGGGCATGTACATGGTGAAGGCGGTCACAAACATTAAAATAGTTGTTTTCTGAATAATAAAGTTATTATGAAACCTAAAATATTAATGCTAGGGTGGGAGTTTTCTCCTCAAGTAAGTGGAGGAGTAGGTATTGCTTGTGTAGGGATAGCAAAAGCATTGCACAGTCATGTGGATTTATCTGTAATTACTCCTCATGTAAAAGATGGTGATGTGCTAAAGGGTGCAGAAGAGTTTTTGACAGAACAAGTAGAAGTAAGTCAAGAATACACCTATCAAGAGTTTTTAGATGTAGTTGAGCAAGTTTATCCATCTATATCTCCTTACGGGAATGTGGTAAACTCATCATATTTAAAAAAAGAAAAAATCACAAGAACAGACACTAAAAATTTCTCAATAGAGCATTTTTATCCTGTGGGGGGGGTACAAGACGAAATGTATCAAAAAGTACTAGCGTATACCTATGAAGCGATTAATTTGGGTATGCAGAAAAGTTTTGATGTGATTTACGCCCATGACTGGGTTACTTTCTTGGCAGGAGTAGAGCTAAAGAAACGAACAGGAAAGCCTTTAGTGTTACATATCCATTCATTACAATACGACAGGTCTGGTGCCGACCCTAAAGATAAAGGCTGGATTTATGAGATAGAGAGGCATGGGATGATGACAGCAGATTTGATAATTGCTGTAAGTGCTTATACTGCTAATGTTTGTGAGTATCATTATGGGATTTTGTCGGATAATATTTCGGTGGTTCATAATGGAATAAACTCTGTAAAATCGTACAGAAAAGAAAATAAGACTAAAGAAAAAGTAGTTGTGTTTATAGGTCGAGTGACGAGCCAGAAATCACCAAATAATTTCTTAAAAATTGCAAAAGAGATATTAAACACCAATCAAAAAGTAAGATTTGTAATAGCAGGAGTAGGAGATGAGTTAGCAGAGATGAAATCTATCGTAAAAAAATCTATCGAATTAAAATCTAAAGTGGAGTTTAGAGGTCATCTTAGTCGAAAAGGAATTAATGATTTGTTGGCAATAGCTGATGTATATTGTATGCCATCTGTTTCTGAACCCTTTGGTTTGTCAGCATTAGAAGCAGTTCAGTTTGCAGTGCCAGTTGTAGTATCTCGTCAGTCAGGAGTAGCCGAAGTACTGTCAGGTGCTTTGGTAGCTGAATATTGGGATGTGCGGAAGATGGCAGGTCATGTCTTAGAATTATTGAAGAATAAAAAGATTCATAAAAAAGCTGTGGAAACACTCCAAAAAGATGTTTTGAAATTAACTTGGGAAAATACAACTCAAAAATTATTAACAGTAATGAGTAGTAAAGGATTTATATCATGAAAAAATTTGGACTTGTAGGTTTTCCGTTGTCTCATTCTTTTTCTAAAAAATATTTTTCAGAAAAATTTAATAATGAAAACATTAAGGACACTGTATATGATAACTATGAGCTAGAGGAAGTAATAGAGTCTTTGCCTCGGTTGATTAGTAAAAACCCTGATTTGATAGGGCTTAATGTTACAATTCCTCACAAGCAGAATGTAATTGCTGTGTTGGACGATATGGATGAAATCGCCGAAGATATCGGTGCCGTGAATGTAATAAAAATTCTTTCAGATGGTAGTCTTAAAGGATATAATTCTGACTATTATGGTTTTAAAACTTCTTTAGAGAAACTTATTAATAAAGATTTAAAAAACATTAAGGCATTGATTTTGGGCACTGGTGGGGCTTCTAAAGCAGTGCGTAAAGCCTTGGAAGATTTAGGAATAGAGTACCAATACGTGTCTCGTAATGCAGGAGATGGATGTGTCGCTTATGAGGATTTGACTTCATCGATTATAGAAGAACATCATTTGATTATTAATACGACACCTTTAGGTATGCACCCAAATATGGATGCTTGCCCAGATATTCCTTATGAAGCAATGGGTAATCAGCATTTTTTGTACGATTTGGTTTATAATCCCGCCGAAACGTTATTTATGAAAAAAGGTAGAGAGCAAGGAGTTAAGGCAATTCATGGTTTAGAAATGCTACACTTACAAGCCGAAAAAGCTTGGGAGATTTGGAATGACTAAGTAATATTAATTATGTTTTTCTTTGGGCATTTCCCCATTCGCCAAAAGGACGGCTCATGCGGTCGGGTTTTCTGTTCCCAATCTTTATGATTTTGTCATGCTGAGCTTATCTGTGTCGCATTGAGTTTGTCAAAATGACAAAAATCATAAAGGATTTCCACGTCACCCCCTAATGCAAGTAGTTATACCATTTTGATCGTAATATGCGTCTAGATTAGATTGAATTGTTTTTTGCATTATTAAGGCAAAATAATTTAGCATAACTAGTTACGGTAGATTATTTTAACGAAGAGAATGTGAAAAACAAACAAGATAATTGACGTAGATTATAGTCAATATAAGACCGTTGCAAGGTGAGTAGTTTATTTTTCCAAAATTTTGTATCTTTATG
>CAZEGV010000084.1:0-9519 GCA_964511645.1 uncultured Cytophagales bacterium | reverse complement strand
TGGTTGATTTGCCTTTAAACAAATTTGGTAGCGCTTTGTTTGAACTTGCAGAATTGGCAGTTCAAAGAAATAACTAAGAGCCTGTAATTAATTTTGTGTAATTGCCTACCACGAAGTAATCATCCCTTAAAAAGGGTTCTAAATAATTCAAAAATGTAGCGTAGCCCCCCACGAAGTGCTTTGGGTATAATGCGGTAATGGAAATATTTTTTAGAAGTTTAAAAACAGAAAGACTTAATGCTTTAACATTTATTAATCATTCATCCGCAAAGCAGATCATTAATGCTTATATTAGATTTTACAACTATGAAAGATTGCATTCCACAATTGATTATTTAACACCTAGTCAGAAATCGCTAGAAATTAAATATGTGGCTTAAAAACATTCCAATAATACTGTTAAGAGTAAATAGAACTGTCCGGATAATTAACACGACATCTGTCCGTTTTGATTAATTTTAGTAATGACATTGCGAAGCGGACTTACGCAACGTCAGCTTGTTTTTGTTTTACATCTAGTAATTTCCCCCGAAGGGGATAACGTACAAATGCTATTTGCTATAAACCATTTGTTCCGCAGTCATTTTTAAGAAAATCAATAATTGATTCATACATATTAATTTGGTGCCTAAAGAATAGAGAACTATAAAAATGGTCAGCGCCATCTAATTCAACATATTTGTAAAACTTACCATGCTTATCTAAAAGTGCTCGATACTTATTTGCATGCTCTAACGGCACTCGTTGGTCGACACTGCCATGTATAATTAGCATAGGAACGTTTACTTTTTCAACTTCGTCAATTGGGTTTATACTACCATGACGATAACTTAATTGACTTTCTAAACCAGCTCCTCTTAAACGGCTTCTATAATAATTTAACTGCATTCGCATATCAGCTACTGCCGCACCAGCAATAACACATTGGTAAAGCTGGGGTGTTCGTGAAGCCGCAATCAATGCTGCATAGCCACCATATGACCAACCAAACATGGCAACACGACCCGGATCCGCTAACCCTTTTTCTATGAGATATTTAACACCATCATCCTTGTCATCCTGCATCTTATGACCACCTTGTCCTCCTTCATTAAATGCAGATTTGTAAAAGTCTAAACCATAACCTGTTGAACCACGATACTGCGGTTGAATAACCATATAACCATTATTAGCTAACATTTGTGCCCACTCATCATAGCCAACAACTTCATGAACAAAAGGACCACCATGAGGTAAATTAATCAAAGGAAAAGGAGCTGTCCCATGCGGGATAGTGACATAAGCACTAACACTAATCCCATCTCTTGCTTTATAAGTAATGTAATCAACTTTTGCCAAACTTTCACTTTTTAACAATGGCTGTTTACTTCCTATTGTTTGAATTTTTCCATCTTTTAATAAATAATATGTTCCTGGATCCTGCGGCCCTGAATTATAAATAACCATAGTTTGACCAGTTCTCGCTCTACTATTAATTCTCAATGAGTGCGAATAAGGAATTAATTTTTCAAGTTGAGATATCGTAGCACCTTCAACTTGATCAAAATACTCTGTATGAAATTTATCAGTTGCATAAGTAACTCCAGTAATCTCATCATTTTTCTCCCAAAAATTACTATGTTTTTTAGTACCAACAACATCAACATCATCCCTTAAATAAATAATTTCGCCAAAGCTTTTAGTTTTATAGTTATATTCCCAAAGCCCCACTTTGTCATTTCCGTTATTTGCTGTAACTAAAATGTGATTTGGTTTAGTATCAAAACCTTCAATTGAAAAAGTTTCATGGCTATTTTCGCTTAATCTATATAGCTCTACCCATGAATCAGATTTTGGCTCTCGAATATACCATATATATTCCCCATTTCCACGATCAAAACCTCTGGCAAATATTGGTTCTCCTTTACTATTGAAATTGATATTCCCTAATGATAATTGCCCACGATAAAGAAGTTTTTTGTTACCAGAATTTAAATCAAATTCATAATAACTATAAGGCCTAAAATATGAGCTTACTTTACTCTTATCTGCATCATTTATGGGTAAAGCTAATATTATTTTATTTTTACTATTAGGTAAAACGTTGGCAACATATGGATTTTTCACATTAAAGTTTTTGATTTTACGTTTTTTTACATCTAGTTTAGCAATCTTCCGCTCATATATTCCTTGGTTAAACCCTTTGATTCTATCTCTAACCTTCTGGCGAAGATGTAAAATCATATGATCGTTACTGACCCATTGATAACCAGTTATTTCCATTGGGTCGGCATTGACACGAAATGGTCTTTTTTTCAGATCAGAAGGATCTCTAATCTCTAACACTGGATTTCCTTTTTTTGTCGGAATAACCATCATTGCTAATAATTTTCCATTAGGAGATAACGAAACTTGGTTTACTACTTCCCGTAAAGCAAAATATTCAAGCGGATATTTCTCAAAAGATAGTAACTTATCCTGAAATGATTGAGTGCTCGTTGATATAAATAAAACAACGAGACCGAAATAAAAACAATATCGATTTTTCACGAGTACAGACCCTCTAATTTTAGAAAAAAATACCCGCAAATCAATAGCGGGTATTTTTGAATGGTACTTCTTATATCACTAAAATTTATTATTTAAAACTCTTAGCGATGTTTAAAAATACTGTTCTACCAACTAAGTCATACCCAGCACCAATTGGCGTATTGTTAACTGCAAGTATCTCAGAACCATCTACAACAGGAGGCGCCTTATCAAACACATTTCTAATACCCAGACCTAATTTCCATGAATCACCATAATAGTAAGCTGAAAGTGCATGTGTCATATAATGCTCAGCAAACCCAACATCTCTACAATCTACGTCATCTGGAGCGCCTAAACAGGTGTCAGAATTACCGCTGATATTATCAAAATCATCAAGACCATCTACATCTTGTCTGACTTTTCCGATATAACGAGTCTGCCACGTAACACGCCACTTATCATAACTTGCAGCTAACTGTAACGAAACATTCCAACTTGGATAACCAAATTCACCAGCATCATCGTCAAAATCGATATCACCATCATCTGTTGTAAACAGAGATGAAGCTTCTTTATTATGAGTTGCCACTAAATTAGCACTCCATTGAATTGGGAAATCAAACACAGTTGCTGTAGTTTTGAAATTAACATTAACATCAACACCTCGTACCGTTTGATTATCTCTATTTAAGAAACCTGCATCTAATAAGTCTAAATGTCCAGTATCATCTCTTCCAATTCTATCGCAGAAAGTACTCATCTGGCTCTCTGAGAGATAGCAATCATACACAATAAACTGTCCACTTGGCTCAACGATGGTATCATCAATTTCAATTTTCCACCAAGTAGCTCCAACCGTTAAATCAAAAGCATTGGTAAATGGTTGTTCCCATGCAAAACCGTAAGTCAATGAGTCAGAAGTTTCCTCTTTTAGACCCAAAATACCGCCAGTTGAAATTTCAGTGCTATACACATTGGAACCATTCCCTTCTAGTGTTGTTGGATTAACACCATTAGCTAAACAATTTGCTAAAACATGCGCCTCTCTTTCATCTAACGAAGAGTCATACCCACCTGTCAATGGGTTTGTCGCACTTTCAGGTATAGCGCATGGGTCAAAAATATTATTAAATCCTGACTGGTCTCTCAAAAAGTTTTCACGGACGTTAGGAGCTCTATAAGATGTTCCTTTTGACCCACGAAACAATAATGAATCAATAGGGCGGTAACCTAATTTCACAGCATACGTTGTATTATTTCCATAAAATTCATCTTTCGTATTTCTTGCAGATAAATTTAGTTCCATTTCTTTTGCAAAAGCAACATCTGCAAAAAGAGGAATCGAAACCTCTCCAAAATATTCTTTAGTATCTTTAGAACCTTCAGCTCCACCGTCAGAGAAAAAACCAAAAAACAGTCCATCTCGTGCGATATCATCTGGAATAGAAGCTATTTGATCTTTACGATATTCAACACCAAAACCTGCAGTTATTGACCCTGCATTAGTTTCAGAAATTACACCATTTAAATATGTTGAAAAAATTGTTTGTTTGTAAGTAGTATTAAAATCTCTGCTATCAAACAAAAAATCTCTTTCAGCTTGTGTAGCAAAATCACCCACAAGACCGGTATATAGTGTAGGGGATAAAAGGTTCACCGGAACACATCCATTAGACGTATCAGTACAAACATACTGACCAGAACCTGGAGACGTTTCTACAACATCAAGAGATTGATCTAAACGATCTTGCCTTATACCCATTCGACTAGATGTTCCTTTTGATTCAGTAAATGATATAAAAGTATCAAATTGCCAGTCGGACATTCCACCTAAACTTAATTGAGGTAAATCGCCCTTAACACCTGCTACAACTCTTGTTTGCTCCATTGTAGTCGATGTTTGGCTTCTATCACCTTTAACTGATGCTACGATTTTCAGCACTGCTGGACCGATGGCTCCAGAACCTTGAGGGCATGTTCCACCAGTAAAAATGGTACAATCAAAAAGGTCAAAAACGCCATTATATAATGCAGGATTATTGTACAGCTCATCATTTGCTAATCCACAATCAACACCACCAACGGCACTAGGGTTACAAAGGTTGAAAGGGTTATTTGCTGGCACTTCTGGGAAAAACTGTGGCGCACCTCCGTCAGTAAAAAAATCTCGTTTATTAAAACCAACTTCATAATAAGGTGTAATATTCATGTCACCTTCTAAAGTATACTCACCATACGTCATCAAACTAATACGTTCTTGTCTTGAGAATAAAAACGCGTTTTGGTTCGCATCCGAGCCATTCAAGGAATAGTCAACAAAACTTACATCGTTTACACCATCACCATCTGAATCTATTCCTACGCCAAAAGAAGATGACTCTGACCAATCACCCCAGCCTCCATTAGAACTACCCGGTGTATAATATATGCTACCAGCAGAAGGAACGATCACTCGACCAGCTAGTGATTGTGTACCTTTACAACCTCTTGAATCAACTCTTTGTCCAATACTTGGATAATATAAATCCTGAGTTCTTATTTCCCCATCTGTTGTAATTTCTACATGTCGATCACAATTTTCAGTCCAACGCCTATCTCTGAGGCGTGTCTCTTTTTGATCTATATATTCTGCTCCAAACCCGATAAAACCTCTATCGAAATTCTTACCCCAAGTCAAAGAAAGTGTTGTTCTTTCTCCGTTATCTTGTTCTGGAGTTTCAGAAAAGATATCAACGGTAAAACCATCAAAATCTCTTTTTAATATAATATTTGCAACACCAGCAACTGCATCAGAGCCATAAATTGAAGAAGAACCGTCCAATAGTAGATGGTATTCTTGCACCAGAGATGCTGGTATTAAATTTAAATCTGCGGCGGCAGGAGCACCCTCTACACCTGATGGAGCTAGTCTTCTACCGTTTACCAAAGTCAGTGTCCTAGCTGATCCTAATCCACGTAAATTTGCGGTCGATGCACCTGGTCCATTGTCTAGTACAAAACCTGAAAAGGTTAAATCTATTTGTTGACCTGATGACGCCCCCGCCCCTTGTATAATATCAGCGGCATCTATTAAACCAATCTCTCTAGAAGCCTCTGCAGTAATTACCTGTAAAGGTGATATACTCGAATAGGTCTGTCTCTGTAAACGAGACCCTGTAATTATAATTTTTTCTTCTTTAGCTTCGTCTTCTGCCTCTTCCTCTGCATACACATTTGGTAATGCTAATAAGGATACAGTTACCGTTGCTAAAAGTGCTTTACGTATAGCCAGCACAATTGGATTGCGTTTATCGCTTAAGTTCACTTGTTATCTCCTGGTTGTCATGGATGGTTTAAGTCTTTTTTAATTAGCTCATCATTTATAGGTTGAGAGTCTAAAACAATCAAAGCGTAGGCAACTGCCTAACTCATCCATGATAATAACTTTATATAACAGTTTAGGTCAACACTTAATTTAAATGTGTGCTAGGAGTTAGCTATCTGTCCTACTAACTTAAAACGTGACCTGTCCGGATCTATTATTACCCTATTTTGAGGTAAAATATGAACCTGAAAACTCTTTCGCTAGAAACTAAAGTAGATGGGGTTAAAAAACAGCATAAAGGATATCTGACAAACTTATAAAGAAACTTCGAGGTTCGACTCTTCCAATAATTCATCTTATTGAATGACGATTTGGAATTCAGTTTAAAAAATAGCTTACTATCTAAATCAATCGCCTTACGTGCGATCTAGAAACAGCTTTTTATACGTTAAATTTTGTTCCCATCATGGAAAACAAAGCCAACCAACTAGCAAGTAAGTAAGTAATTTAAATTTAGAGAAGAAAAAATATAGAAAAGTGTGTAATTGAAGATCAGGCAAAGTGTTAATAGAAAAAATCTAGTTTTATCACAAGTGATTACCTAACTCCATATTCAAATAAGTTAAAAACACCGTTCACAAAAAACGAACGGTGTTACTGCTATTTATCTAAAGTTAGAACTTCCACCCTAAAGACAAATACACTTGACGTCCTTGCGTATCGTAAGTACGTGGATCTGTATTATCATTGAAACCACTTGCTGCAAAAGGTGGATCTTCATCCAACACATTATTCACACCAACAGAAGCAGTCAAACTATCAACGAAATATGAGAATCGAAGGCTATGGATAGTCTGAGAATCAATAGTACGTTGACCTACAGTATTCGACCACCATACAGTCCAGTTCTCTTCAACTTCGTGAATATATCTAACTGTCCAGCTTGCAGCCCAATTATCAAACGTTAACCCAAGATTTAAAGTATGTTTGAATTCAGGAAAGTTACCACTTCCATCTTTAATGTACGAACCGGCATGCTCTTGAACAGTACCATCAGCTAAAGTTTTATCGTATGTATCATAATAAGTAGTATCTAAGTTTGCATTAAAACGTGCAAAATCAAATTCAGTACTATATCTAAGATTAAGATCAACACCAGACGATATTACACCACCAACATTACTTGTACGATCATCAATCAACTTAACATTACCATCAGGCCAACGATCAATCAACTCACAATAAGCTCCAGTTCTTGCACAGCCTTGTAAAATAACATCAGGACCGATAGATGAAATAGCATTTTCTAAGTCAATATCCCAATAATCAAGAGTCATTGATAGACCATCTACAAAACTAGGACTATAAACTAACCCAACTGTAAAAATATCAGCTTCTTCAGGTTCTATTGTTGTACTTCCGCCATAAGTCTGTCGAAGCTGATCACCAAGCGCTTGGTAACCACCAGAAGGCACCCCATCGGCTATACAAAAAGACGTTGCATTCGTTGCACATGGATCAGAAACGGTTGGATGCGTTATACCTGCACCTCCAAATAAATCCGAAGTAGAAGGAGCTCTAAATGCCGTTGAAGCAGTTCCTCTAAGCATAAGATCTTCATTAATTCTCCATTTAATGCCTAATTTATAGTTTGTTGTATCTCCAAAGGTGTCATAATCGGAATAGCGAAATGCAAAATCTAACTCCAAACTATCAGCCATCATTGTATCTGCAAGCAATGGAATGCTACTTTCAAAATATATTTCATCAACACTGTAGCTACCTTCTGTTGCTAGACGGGAACCCCCAGTTGTTATACCCAATGCCACTAAAGCATCAGGAAAGTCAGCACCTTTTTCTTCTCTAGTTTCAAAACCGAAAGCCACACCTAAAGGTCCAGCTGACAATTCAGCGATAGTACCAAACACGTTCACCGAAAGGTATTGCTGTTCGTTTTCACCAACATCATGACCTTCAAACGTCACATACTGCAACATTTCTTGAGTAATTGCGGTGTCAGTTCCAGGTATACCAAAGACATTCAAAGATACACAACCGGCAATCGGATTAGCAACAGTGCCACATATTACATTGTCGTCAGCATCTAGAAATGAGGAGCCTGTTGCTAAGCCTACTTTTTCTAAATTGAAATTGCCACCAGTTCGGTTACTGGTTTCATTCCTTCCATATACATAAGCGATCTCATAATTCCAATCATCATTAAGTTCACCATTAAAACCTATCGCAATACGTGTAGTGTTTAACGTGTAGTTATCAGATCTTCCGCCAGTTTCAACAACCCTGCGACGCCAGTCATCTATTTGAACGGTGTTGCCAAACTGATCTTTTGGTCCAAAATTTTGATTATAGTAGTTTTCTGCCGAATATGGTGCACCATCAAAGCCAAAAAACACCAAAGGCGCAAGCGGTTCTGGAGCTAACTTAGTACTAGCGCTCCGATGAGAATAAGATGCTTCACTAAAGAAATTAACCATCTCGCTAATTTCATAGTTACCCTGAACAAATAAACCATATCGCTCTACAGGTAACAGGTGATAGTTAGCCGGAGCATAATTATAGGTATCCTTATCCCAATCCCAACAATCATAGCCTGTAGGATTAGAAAAATCAGATGGATCTGATTGCCCAGGTCCACTTCCTGCACCATGTGTAAAAGAGCCACATGCCTCACCATTAATTGCACCATCTATACCGTTATATCGTCCCCAAGGTGAAGCGGTCGAACCACCTCGAGAAATAGTTAAATCGTCAGGATCTAAATCAAATTCAAAAGCAGACCAATCTCTATCACCTGACCATTGGGCTTCTTGTTTAGAGTAATATCCACTAAAAACAATATTGCCATTTTTAGATGAAACGCCAGTTGTAAAATCAACGTCAGTTGTTGCACCATCACCATAAGTTGATTGAGCACGTTTCACATTAAACTCCACGCCTTCAAAGTCGGCACGTGTGATTATATTCACCACACCACCGATGGAATCAGAACCATAAACTGCAGACGCACCATCTTTAAGAACTTCGACTCTCTCAATCACAGATGTTGGAATTGTACTCAAATCAACAGAGGAATTAGCACCGGTTCCTGATGCGACAACTCTACGCCCATTCAATAAAACAAGTGTTCTAGACGAACCCAACCCTCTCAATGAGACACGAATAGCTCCTGATCCACCATTATTGATTGACTGGTTTGTGCCAGCCCCTGCAACTGAAGGTATTTCTTGAAGTAAATCTCCAACATTATTAATCCCTGTCAAGACAATATCTTCACGTGTGAAGGCTTGAATTGGATTTGCCCCTTCCATATCAGAGCGTTTTATTCTTGATCCTGTTACAAAAATACGATTTTCATCTTCGGCTACATCTTCATCTGCTGCGAAGGCAGAAGACACCGATAATGTTGAAACCGTCGCGGTCGCAAATAAAGCAAATTTAATTGCCTTATAAAGCGGATTACGTTTATCTATTTCACTCAATTTAATTCTCCCAGGTTGTCATGGAGGTTGTTATTTAGTGACTAATCAGCTTCTCGTTATATTCGAGAAGTCCAACAATCACTGTTAAGTAGGTCAAATGACCTGAATCTACCAAATTTGATATTAACCGTTATCAAACCGAAAGGTCAACCTCTTGTTACAATTTTATTTAGTGATAGGTATTGGGTGTAATAAGGGAGTAAA
>CAZEGV010000083.1:0-9564 GCA_964511645.1 uncultured Cytophagales bacterium | reverse complement strand
AAAATAACGGATATAAAAAGAGGGAATTGACTACAAGGGTTTTGCAACGGTCTTAGACTCAGTATCATGAAAATAAAAAAGATATAACGAATAGCCCGACCACAAGAGCCGTCCTTTTGGCGAATGTGGAAACGCCCAACTATTTTAAAAAAAAGTTCTCTTAAGATCCTCCACCAACTTATTGCAGGTATTATATTTCTTGTTTTCTATCTGCTCAAGATATTGAATAGCGTTCACATTACTTGTAATCACACAATCAGCAACTAGCAAATCGTTTACTTGATACTCTCCTGTTTGTATTTCAATTCCTTGTTTTTGTAGATATAAACGTATGTTAGCAAGCATCACACCATCCACACAACCCGTGGATAGCGAAGGTGTGTAGCAAACATTATTTTTTATCCAAATAACATTACTATAAAGACATTCTACAATATTCCCTTCACTATTGATGAGTATAATTTCATCTGATTTTGTTTGCTTTTTGTACAATCCTGCCAAAACATAAGGCAATGAGTTCAGTGTTTTGTACGGAGATAATACGGAAAAATTTTTAGCGAAAGCTGTGAATATTTTTACGTTTTTTTTATTCTCTAGAAGAGTTTTTGATTTTCTATTTGTGATTAAAACATCTACATTATTATCTACTGGCTCAAACAGTCCTCCTGGCTTTCTTGTTACGTATAACTTAACTAAACAAGTCTTTAACTCACTAGTAGAAAGGTAATTAAAAAGGTGTTCACTAATTTTTTTTATATCTAAATCTAAAGATAAAACTTCACAAGCTTTACTTAATCTTGCTAAATGTTGTTCTAAAAAAATAAATTCAGAACCTTGAACTCTTATTGTTTCAAAAACCCCATCTCCATACATCACTCCTCTATTGTCAAGAGATATATTAAGCTTGTCATTAGTAAAAAATTGTCCATTTAATGAGTACATATTGGATATTTGAGTAAATTAGCACTTCGATTTCACCGTCAATATAAGCTTTGATACTAAAAAAAAATAATAAAACTTCGGTTTCTGTCATTGGAGACGGAAGTTGGGCAACTGCTCTAGTAAAAATCATTTCGGAAAACGACACTAAAACTCACTGGTGGGTACGGAATAAAGACCGTGTAAAATACATCAAATCTTTTGGTAACAATCCTCACTATTTGTCTAGCGTTCAGTTTGTAAAACGGCGTGTAAAACCTAATACACGACTCAACAGAGTCGTAGATGCTTCCAAATACATCATATTAGCTGTACCTGCTGCATTCATCAAAGACGTACTTGATCAGCTTCCTGAAAATGCTTTTGATGACAAAATTATCATCTCTGCGGTAAAAGGAATGATTCCTTCTGAAAATTGTTTAGTTACAGATTATGTGCAAAAACGTTTTAATGTTTCAGAAAATCGAATCGCTGTAATTTGTGGTCCTTGTCATGCAGAAGAGGTTGCAATGGAGAGACAAGCCTATCTTACCTCTGCTTCCAAATCTATAAAGTTAGCTGAAGAGGTTGCTGATTTATTTAGAGGAAGGTACGTAAAAGTAACTTGTCTGCAAGATGTTGTAGGGGTAGAATATGCTGCCGTAATGAAAAACATTATAGCTCTTGCCGTAGGGGTTTCATATGGCTTAGGTTATGGAGATAATCTATTAGCTGTACTTATCTCTAACTCAATCAAAGAGATAAGTACTTTTCTTAGTAAACTTTACCCTGCCGATAGAGACGTTTTAGCTTCAGCTTATTTGGGAGATTTACTAGTTACATCATACAGCCAATTTAGTAGAAACAGAACTTTTGGGACTCTTATAGGAAGAGGATACACCGTAAAAAGTGCAATGGTAGAAATGAAAATGGTTGCTGAAGGTTATTATGCAACTGATAGTATTCATAAAGTACTAGGAAAAAACAACCTAGAACTACCTATCATAAATGCTGTTCACAATGTATTATATGGTAATATTTCACCGCATATTGAATTCCAATTATTGAAACAAACCCTCAAATAATATCATAAAATAGCTGGGTGAATTTTATAAGAAAACATACTTTATCTATCAAAATAGTTACTAGTAGTATAGTAATTATCTTAGGTATTTGGTATTATTTCTGCTTGCCAACTGCATTATTCCCCAAGCAATATTCCACAGTACTAGAGGACGCTAATGGACAGCTACTTGGTGCTAGAATAGCTACTGACGAGCAATGGAGATTTCCGCACAACGATAGCCTCCCAGATAAACTTAGTCAAGCTATCATTACTTTTGAAGACAAACGATTCTACAAGCATATTGGCATAGATTTTTTAGCCCTAGGGAGAGCAATCAAACAAAACTTTAACAAAAACAAAATAGTAAGCGGTGCGAGTACAATCTCAATGCAAGTTATCCGTATGCACCGCAAAGGACAAGCCCGAACTATCATCGAAAAAATCATTGAAATAATACTTGCCACAAGACTAGAATTAAGGTACTCTAAAGCCAAGATACTAGCCCTCTACCTCTGCAATACGCCTTATGGAGGTAATGTAGTAGGCATGGATGCTGCTGCTTGGAAATATTACGGGCGGAATGTATACAGCTTATCATGGGCAGAAGTAGCAACTCTAGCTGTGCTTCCTAATAGTCCAGCTCTTATTCATCCTGGAAAAAATAGAAAAAAATTACTTCAAAAAAGAAACCGTTTATTAAAATCATTAGAAAATAATGGTGTGATAGAAAAACTCACCTATAAGCTTGCTATCACAGAAAATCTTCCGAACAAGCCACTTCCACTCCCCTCTTATACACCTCACTTATTAGAAGAAAACAGAAAAAACAATCACAACAGTATCGTAAAAACAACAATTGAACGTTCCTTACAAAAAAAAGCAAACCATATACTCAAACAACATATCCACAGACTGCAAGATAATGGAATAGAAAACATGGCAGCTTTAGTCATACGACCCAGCACAGGCAAGATTGTAGCCTACGTAGGCAACATCCCTGATTGTAAGCAAATAAACAGTTGCCAAGTAGATATGATACATGCACATAGAAGTACAGGAAGCATCATCAAACCAATATTATATAGCATCATGATTGATGAAGGCAAGTTAACTCCGAGCCAATTAATCCCTGATATCCCTATGTATTTTCATAATTTCTCTCCCAAAAATTACGATAAATCATACAAAGGAAGTGTAAAGGCACAATCAGCCTTAGCTCAATCACTCAACATCCCTTTTACTTACCTTCTTCAAAAATATTCTTACCAAAAATTTTATTTCAGGCTCAAAAAAATGGGGTTCAGTACGCTAAACAAGCCTAGTTCACATTATGGACTATCACTCATCTTAGGAGGAGCAGAAACAACAATCTGGGATTTAGGGAGAATTTATAGCAATATGGCAAGAAGTCTAATTGATTTTGAATTACAAAGTGGGAAAGTAGATGTACAACAATTCAGGAATATCACTTACAAACAAACCGACAGAAACATACAATATACCGATCAAGCTTACCTTGATGTAGCAGCCATCTGGAATACTTTTGATGCTATGCTAGAAGTAAACAGACCTGGGCAAGAACAATTCTGGAGGAATTTCTCGTCTAAACAAAAAATTGCTTGGAAAACAGGTACGAGCTTTGGATTTAGAGATGCTTGGGCAGTAGGCATTAGCCCCGAATTTGTAGTCGTCACTTGGGTAGGTAACGCAGATGGAGAAGGAAGACCCAACATCATTGGCGCTAGGGCCGCCGGACCTATTATGTTTGACATATTCAATACTATTTCCAAAAAAAATACTTGGTTCACTCCTCCCTACGATGCACTACACAATATTATTATTTGTAAACAATCAGGGCATATTGCCTTGCCTCATTGTGAGTTCAAGGACACTATACAAACTACAAAAATGGGACTCAATAACTCTAGTTGCCCACATTGTCAACTATTACACCTCAACAAAGAACAAACACAACAAGTCAATAGTACTTGCTACTCCCCCACCGAAATGCTTCACAAAAGCTATTTCATACTCCCACCACAGCAAGAATGGTATTACAAAAGTCACCACCCCGAATACAAACCAAAACCACCATTCTCTCCCGAATGCGAAACCATTAGCACAACTAACCTCAGTATCACCTACCCCAATGTTGGTACAAAAATTTACATCCCTATCGGAATTGACGGCAACAAATCAAGTGTAATATTTAAAGCCAAACACAACGACCCTAACGCCACTTTATTTTGGCATATAGACCAACAATATCACACCAGTACCACACAATCACATGAAATTGTATTAGACATTAGCAAAGGAAACCATATACTCACCGTAGTAGACAATATAGGTGAAAGTAAAAGTGTTGCTTTCCAAATTTTATCAGAAACCAAGAATTAAATCAGTGTAACCTTTTGGATAGTTCTCGTTATAATGTTATCATTAAAAGTTTATGATTTTGAACTACTATTTTACACTAGGATTACAACCTTACACTTCTAAAAACGAAATAAAAAGAGCTTTTAGAGTAAAAGCAAAGATATTGCACCCCGATATTTCTAAGCACCCTAATGCACAAATAGAATTCTTGAAAATAAGAAATGCCTACGAAACGTTGATGAAATACTCTACCGAAGACCTCATTCAACTTCAAGCCATTCAAGAACAACAAAAAGTTTTTTTTAACAAAACAAAAAAAGCATACCACACTCCTAAGAAAAAGAAAAAAACAAATCCCAACTACGAAAAATTCACAGCGATGCAAGATGCCCGTATTCAATACATCAAAACACTTGCAATATCTATGCTTAGTCTGTCGATACTCGGTATTCCACTTACTTTTTTCATAGAAGAAAAGAAACTAAACACCCCTATATTTATCACTTGTTTTATCATAATAATAATATGTGCAATCATATACACTATAGGAGTAAAATCAAAATACAACCCCAACAAAAACTACTAAAATGGCAAAAACCACCTCTAACATGATGCCCTTAGGGACAGAAGCACCCGACTTCTCTCTCCTTGACGTAACCAATAATAAGGTATTAGATTTTAACACCGTCCAAAACAAAAAAGGATATGTCATTATGTTCATTTGCAACCACTGCCCCTTCGTTATTCACTTACACCAAAGTATCCAAGACCTCTATCATGATTACAAAAACAAAAACATTCAATTTATAGCCATTAACAGTAACGACATAGAGCAGTATCCCGAGGACTCCCCAGAAAAAATGAAACAGCTATTTCAAAAATCAAAACTCGATTTCCCCTACCTATACGATGAAACACAAAACATCGCCAAAGCTTATGACGCTGCTTGCACCCCTGATTTTTACCTATTTGACAATAACAAACAATGCACATACAGAGGACAACTAGATGATGCACGACCACATCAAAACACCCCCTCTACAGGTAAAGACCTACGGAATGCCTTAAACTGTCTTTTAGAAAACAAAACAAACACCGATACACAAAAGCCTTCTATGGGTTGCAACATCAAATGGAAATACTAAACCTTTCGCTTTTAGGGCGTTTCCACATTCACCAAAAAGATGGCTCATGCCGTCGGGCTTTTTGTTCCCAATCTTCCTGAAAAAAAAATCGAGAATGATTTCCACGAATAATATCCGTCTACTGACGCAAAAAAAGTCTTACGACTTTTATAAGCTCCTAGTTTTTTATTTTTTTTTTTATCAAGTTTGTAGCTAGTATTAATCTGTATAAAAGAAAAAAAAATGGAATTTGTAAACGGACAATTTACGATAGGGAACATTCCCGTGCTAGACATAGCTACACAATTCGGAACTCCTACTTATGTATATGACGGACAAACAATTGTCAATCAATATAATCATTTATTCAATGCTTTTGATAGCGACATTAAGCTAAACCTTAAATACGCCTGCAAAGCACTTACAAATATTAATATCCTTAAACTTATCCGCAAACACACCAACGCAGGTATCGACACTGTTTGCATCAACGAAATCAAACTAGCCCTAAAAGCAGGGTTTAAACCAAATGAAATTATATACACACCCAACTGCGTAGCATTTTCGGAAATAGAAGAAGCTATCAAAATAGGCGTTCATATTAATATTGACAACATTCCTTACCTACAAAAAATAGGGGAGAAATACGGTAGCAACCAAGCAATATGTATACGTATCAATCCACATATACAAGCTGGAGGCAATGCCAATATACAAGTAGGACATATCGGGTCTAAATTCGGGATTTCATATCTTCAATTTGAAGAAATGCTAACCATAATCAACCAATATAATATTACAATAGAAGGCTTACATATCCACACAGGGTCCGATATATTAGATGCAGACGTATTTTTACGTGGAGCAAAGGTATTATTTGATGCTGCCAAAAAATTCCCTGATTTAAAATTCTTAGACTTTGGTAGTGGCTTCAAAGTAGCTTATGAAGAAAACGCACCAGTAACCAATATAGAGCGAGTAGGAAAAAAAATGTCTGTAGCATTTAAAGCCTTTTGCAAAGACTACGGGCGTGATTTAGAAATGTGGTTTGAACCTGGGAAATTCTTAGTTTCAGATAGTGGGCATTTTGTAGTAAAAACTAATCTCATCAAAGAAAGCCCCGCCTGTACCTTTATCGGGGTCAATAGTGGTTTTAATCACCTAATTAGACCTATGCTTTATGACGCACATCACGACATCATAAATGCCAGCAACCCCAAAGGTAAAGAAAAAATATACGATATAGTTGGGCATATTTGTGAAACAGACACCTTTGCCTCAAATAGACCTTTAGCAGAAACCAAAGAAAAAGACATCCTTGTATTCAAAAATGCAGGTGCTTATGGCTTTGAGATGAGTTCTAATTTTAACTCAAGATTAAAGCCAGCAGAAGTTTTAGTATGGAATAAAGAAACTTTTCTTATCCGAAAAAGAGAAGAGTTTGACGCATTATTATACAACCAGGTCGAAATCAACCTATAACAGTTATTAAAAGATAATCTATTACGCCCAATTTTTAGCGAAATCGGGCTTTTTTTGTTACTTTAGGGGTTACATAAGTATGCCTTAAAGATATTACAAGGTACACGTCATTATCATTTCAAACATTATATTAGATGAAGAAGTTATTTACTTTATTACTGGGGGTTGGTTTTATTATTGGGTCTTGGGGGCAGATACCACCCAAGGTTTTAATTCCTTCAATTCCTTCTTATTATTTTTTTGATAGAAATTGTTTTTATGATTCTGGAGAATTGTTATTACCAGAGGGTAAGGTCGATAATGTTCTGCCGGGACAGGTTGTAAATGTTTATATCCCAAACAATAGATATACTTGGGCATTATCTATTGCTCATGCTAGAAATTACTTACGAAATTCTATTAATGCTCCCGATGGAATAGAAATGGATTTCTGGCTTTCTATCGCAGGTAAGGAAACTCAAAGTGCTTGTATTCCAAACACAAATTGGGACGCAGGGGAACAACCGCTAAATATAGCTAATACTAATGCTATATTTAATCAAGATGGATGTTTTCAATTTGAAAATGGAGGATTATACATCAGTGCAGCTGGAGAAATAAGACAAGACTATCCTCAGAGGATGACGGAACCGAATGCTCACTTCTACTTTAACCACCACTATGAACGTGGAGCATTAATGCTTGCTTATGAAATGACAATGAAAACACAACGGTCAAGATATAAGTACGGCATAGACCCCTATGAAATAGCTCGAGGTGCGGCTGATCCCTTAGCTGTACATAAAGTTTTTGCGTCATTTCACAATGCTCAAATGATACAATTTAGATCCCAACAACTTTCTTACTTATACAACAATAGAGTTGCTCTTCAAACTAATACAAACTGGCCCAATTTTGGGTCTCTAGGAGATGCTAAATACATCAAAAAGGCAGGTAAGATGATGTCTACTCTAAAGAACTTAACAAGCCATGGTGACTATCCTGGAGGATTAAGCTCTTTTGACGGATATTTCAATGAAAATATTTATTGGGATACGGTAGTTAACTACTTAGACATTCTAAAACCTTTTTATCATGAATTTTCACCTATTCAATGGGCCACTATTACATCTAACGTAAAACAAAGTTTTATTCAAATAGCAGGATTAATTACAAATCCAATTCCCTTTAGGCAACTAGGACCTCTAATAGACGAGTTAATTTTAAACCTACCAGTAGAAGACCCAATGAGACTATCTATCTTTAATGGTGGTAACAATCATAATTGGGATGGAAAGGATGAGCCTTGGGGAGAATTTGTTCCAATTGGACACGGTGAACTTCAAGGACTAGACACAATATGTTTGGGTAAGTCTTATGAAATTAAAGGTATTGTCGACGGAGGAGAGTCTGCAGACATAACATTTAAGTGGTATAAAAACGGTAGTGCTACACCTTTCGCAACAACTAGAGACATAGTAGAAACTCCCCCCGTAGCAGGTACATACTCTTATTTGTTCGAAACTTGTAATAGTAAAGGGTGCTGGAAAGCAAGGTGTGAAGTTACCGTAATTGTAGAGGATTGTAGTAATGGATGTGGAATCATTTTAAATGGAACACCTACAAACACGCCTTGCAAAGGTATGCCTGGAGGAATTGCCAATCTAACGATATCTAATAACTCATCTAATAACTATCAAATAAATTACACTGGTATAACATCAGATGGAAATGTATCAGGCACTATCTCTTCTACATCTACATCAATCTCTTTAACGGATTTAATAGACGGGGTGTACAGTATTGAAGTTGTTGATTTAACTAATGTCAATTGTAAAGCCTTTACCTCAATAACGATAAACTTTGACACTGACATTAACGAAAAAATTGAAGCTTCAATTTTAGACATTACTGGCTGCGAAGCAACCCTACAAGGAGAACTAATAGAACTCCCAGCACCTTGTCCATTTCGGGTTGAAGTTTCCCCTGTTATATTTGGTTGGCCCTCCCCTGCTGACACTACAGCAAATGAATCTGGATGGGAGCGTGTAACATTTGCCCAAATTAGTCCAGCAGGTGGAAGTGGTGGCCAATTACTTCAAAACGACATGAGTAGTACTGTTTCAGAAACTTTTTCTTTGAATAATGGTGAAACTTTAGACTTTTATATTTCAGTTATTCCAACCTCAGGTGCTGTATCCTTATCTAACTTTAGGTTTACCGTTTTTGACGAAAACAATGACATTGTCCATAAGTCCTATTCACTTGGTGGGGGAGCTAGCATAAACTCTCCAGACCATGCAGGTACATACGTAGCAGAATGTCCTTACATCCCTGATTCTTACATTTTTAACTGGACTCCAAGTCTTACAAGCTTAATCAACACCCCTATTAACACCACAGGAACAGCAAATATATCTAACTCTCAAGACATAACATACACCATTACAGCAACCCACTCTAGTAATCCTTTATGCATACTTAAAGACACTGTAGTAGTAGTGAAAGACGTAGTCTGTGCCCCTTCATGCAATAATCCCGGTACAGTCACTCTATCATCAACAGGCAGTGAAGACATTTGCGTACCTATTAATAAGACTATTACTGTATCCCAAA
>CAZEGV010000082.1:0-9963 GCA_964511645.1 uncultured Cytophagales bacterium | reverse complement strand
CAGAATTTGGATACTGAAAACGAACAGGAACTTTTCTGCTATTTACGGCATCTGGTCCAGGAACTATTTCTGGCATACCAGTACGTCTCCAATCTGACCAGGCTTCAAAACCGGTATAGAAAAGGGTAATCCATTTTTGAGTTCCTATTTTTTCTAATTTTTCATCAGTAGTACCTGTATAGGCTACACTGGCTTGGGCAACATAGGCATTTACATCAAAAGCACTTATATCTGCTGCAATTTCATTCCACCCTCCCACAGTAACTCTCTCTGTATAATATGCAAATGAAGCCACAATTCCGTTTTCGTAGTATTCGGCCGCATCACCAGCTATGAATCCTCTTTCTTTTGCTTCGGCAAGAATAAATTGAAGCTCAGAATAGCTCATAATAATAGTTTGAGATGCTGTTGGTGAAGCCTGCTCAACATTACAAGCTCTACAGGCCAAAAGAATCCCTAATCTTGAAATAAAGTTGGAACCAGACTCTTCTGCAACTCCTGTTGGGCTATATCCCAATGCCGCATCATCATCCAAACCATTTGGCATTCCTACATAATCATCTAAATCATCTGAGTAAATTCCTTTTTCAGAATTGGATGTGGGTTGCGCAAAAACAATTAGCCTTCTATCTCCTAAATCTTTTAATCTAGTTTCTAATGTGGTACTCAAACGAACTTCATCAAAACTACCAGAACGTGTATTGTATTTAGGCTGTGGATTATCTGAATTCCATTGCAATAGGGCCGCATCGGCATCGCTTTCAAAAATAGGGTAGGTTGCAGGAGTATTTGTTATTTCAGTCATTTCTGAAACGGCTCTGCTATTGTCAACATCACTTATTCTCATAGCCAACCGTAAACGTAATGAGTTTGCAAATTTTCTCCATTTTAAAATATCGCCTCCGTACAAAATATCGCCAGAAATATTATCCAATCCTGTTAGAATACCATTGGCGGTTTTTAAATCTGCCAGTATTCCACTGTAAATTTCGCTCTGTGGTGTAAACTGTGGTGTAATATTATCATCACTGATCCCTTTGGTTGCATCTGTATAAGGAACATCTCCATAGGCATCGGTTAAATAAGAATATATCCAAGATTTAATGATCAGGGCAACACCATAATAATTTTGCTGACCTTCATTTTCCTTAGTATCCCTAAGAATGTTCTCAACATCTCTTAGTGAATTATAGGCATCATTATATGGGTCACCAGAGGGAGACCAATCATATCTGTCACCAGATGTAAATTGAAGGCGAGATGCATATTGCGTTACGGTAAAGCCTTCTTCCCAACCTTGACCACCCCAATTATAGGCCATTTCTCTCATTATTCCTGGCAAAAGCAAGTCTGGATTTGCACTTTCTGGAAAATTTGGGTTTGTATTAATTTCCTCAAAATCATCGGTACAACTTATAACAGTAAGCAATAGCATTGCTATAAGGATCCATTTGTTGTTTGTTATTATATTTCTCATTTCTATAATAGATTAAAAATCAAGTTTTAGATTAAAAGTGAAGCTTCTTGTACTTGGATAAGACATATTTTCTATACCTGGTTGTAATGTGCCTCCAGACACAGATACGGTTTCGGGGTCAAAATGAGGATTGTCTGTCCATAATAATAGATTTCTACCTGTAATGGACAACCTTGCATTTTGAATAGGTAATTTGCTCAAGAGACGTTTTGGAAAAGTATATCCCAAGGACACCTCCCTTAATTTAGTATAGGAAGCATCATACTTTGCCGCTTCTACATTGTCTCTTTTGTAGTATTGGTTGTTATATGTTCTTACATCTACATTTGTGGTGTTTGGAACATATACTCCAGGTGAAGTTTCCACTACTCCTACACCAACAATTCCTGTTTCTCTTCCTACCAAGGTTTCTTTTAGCTGACCAGAAGTACTACCTATGGTTTTGGTACGGGATACTACAATACCTCCTTGTCTGGTATCAAACAAAAAGCTAAAATCAAGAGCTTTGTATTTAAAACTGTTCATAAGACCCAAAGTATAATCAGGGGCATAATCTCCTTGATAAACTAAGTCATCTGTTCTTTGTGGAATTCCTTGTTCATTGAAGATAATTTCTCCAAAACTTGGACTGCTTTCATCTTCTACTCTTTGGAAGCCCCTACCGTAGATTGCACTGATAGAACCACCTTCTCTAGCTTGTATGTATACTCCATTTCTATCAGTTAGTGTATAATCTACACCTCCTAAATCGGTTACTTCACTCTTATTGGTAGAGAAATTAAAAGTAGCGTTCCAAGTAAAATTATCTGTGCGTATTGGAATAAAGTTGGCAATGGCCTCAAAACCATAATTTCTAACTTCACCAGCATTTATCAACTTACGGGTATATCCACTAGAAACATCTGTACTGATAGGAATAATCTGGTTTTTAGTAGCTCCACTATAATAGGTTGCATCCAAATTTACCCTACTTTGAAACAAACGAAGGTCTATCCCAAATTCATAAGAAGATGTGATTTCTGGCTTTAGATTTGAGTTAGGAATCAAAGAAGATTCTGTCAATACGGGATTATCGCCAAATGGATTTTCATTTGTATAAAAACTAGACAACTTATAAGGGTCTGTATCATTACCAACTTCTGCATATGCCGCTCTAAGTTTGGCAAACGAAACAAACTCTGGAAGCTCAAAAATATCATTGGCTATAACACTTAAAGTTGCAGAAGGATAGAAATATGAGTTACCATCTGATGGCAACGTACTAGACCAGTCATTTCTACCTGTTATATCTAAATATATCTTCTCATCATAAGAGAATCTTGCAAAACCATATAGACTATTAATTCTCTTTTCCTTATTGTTAGAACTAACCTCCAAAGGTTTCCTTGTATTATTAAAAGAATACACCCCTGGATTAATTAATTGGGGAGCTATTGTTTTTGTGAAGTCTTGCTTTTGTCTAAATTGGTTACCACCAACAGAAATATTTATTTTAAACTTCTCACTAAGGTCTTTATCATAAGACGCCAAGAAATCTGTGTTAGATTCTTCAAAGAACACATTGTCTTCTCTGTAGTACCCTAATGGAAAACGTTGTGTACTAAACGCTCTTTTCTTAGTCCTTAAGTCTCTATAAAAATCTCTTCCGCTACGTACCAATAAACTCCAATTATCGTTGATTTTATAATTAGCGCTTATATTACCATATATTCTGTCTTTGTCCTGTGAGTTGGTATTCTCATAGACATTAAAGAATGGGTTATCGTGATAGTTGTAATTGTAGTTGAACTGTTGAATGTTTTCTTGTCCGGGCATCCAATAATCCCGCATGCTATTTGTGTTTAATTGTCTACCATACCAGATGAACAAATACATAATACTTTCTGTACCATAACTAAGGGATGGCCTGTTTCCACTATCAGACTTAATGTAATTTATATTGGCATTGATTGTTACCTTATCAGTAAGGTTAAGTCCTGCACTTAAATTAACAGTGTTTCTCTCTAAATCCGTATTGGGAATTACACCTTCTTGATCTAAGTTTTGAAATGACAGTCTAAAATTCCCTAAATCTCCCGATTTGGAGATTGAAATACTGTTTGTTTTGGTATAACCAGTATTAAAGAAATCTTTGGTATTATCTGGTTGGGATACCCATGGGGTTGCAATTATAGGAGAATCACTAACAAGATAATCACCACCTCTAGTACCATCTTCACGAGGAGAGTCAAATTGAGGAATCAACAAACCTGTATCCAATCTTGGCCCCCAGCTTTCATCAACACCATCTGCAATACCACTACCATTACCATCTACAAAAGCAAATTGTTGGTTGTTTCCTTGGCCGTACTCATTTTGCCAATCTGGTAGCATCATTATATTTTCTATGGTAACACCCATATTCACGGTAATTCCTAATTTACCTTTTGTAGATGTTCCTTTTTTAGTTGTGATAATAATTGCTCCGTTTGCAGCTCTAGCCCCATAAAGTGCTGCTGCTGCTGGTCCTTTAAGAACGTTGATGGATTCTATGTTTTCTGGATTAATTTCTGATGCACCATTTCCATAATCCACATCCTGAGTTCCAGAACTATTAGAGCCTACAATTTCATTACTGATTGGAGTGCCATCTACTATAAAAAGAGGCGAGTTGCCATTAATATTTAAAGAAGCATCTCCACGAATAGTTACCCTTGCAGAACCGCCAATGCCAGATGGACTATTGGTAATCTGTAGACCAGCTACTTTGCCAGAAAGTCCGTTTAAAAGGTTTGGTTCTCTTGCGGCGGCAATTTCATCCGAATCTAATTCTTGGGAAGCATATCCCAAAGATTTTTTAGATCTCTTGATTCCCAATGCCGTTACTACTACCTCATCCAGTTTTTGGGAGTCTGGTTGTAGCATAATTTCAGCTGTTGTTAAGCCAGTGGCATCAAACTCTGTAGATAGGTATCCTATATAGGATATGACCAAAATTTGATTATCTGAGGGAAGTTCTATTTTAAAATCCCCATCAAAATTAGCAGCTGCTCCTGTGCTGCTCCCTTTCAAAACAACTGAAGCCCCAGGGAGGGGAATGTTGTTCTCATCTAAAACCTTTCCAGAAAAAGTAGTTTGGGCATACCCCAAAATACCAACCAAAAAAGTAAATACCGTTACTAGTAATGTTCTCTTCATTTTATTCGTATTTGTAAACTTTGATTAATTATTACGAAACAAATATCATGAAGAGAGGTTAATAAATATGTTCAATTATATTAACTATATGCAGTTTTTATATTAATAATTTCATGAAATGTTACTTTAATATTATTTACAAATACTCAATAAATTTAATATCTTAGTAAAATAGATTTCTGCTTTGCCTTAAATAGCACAGCACATAGAAATTTTTGTAATTGAATACTGACATTTTATAGATACGATGTTTGTAAATCTAAAGTTAAATCCATGGAAGACTACCTAATTGGAATAGGAAAACGTATTAAGGAAATTCGGAAAGACAACAATAAAACCTTAAGTGAAATTGCATCAAAATCTGGGGTGACTAGCGGATTGATTTCTAGAGTGGAAAATGGAAGAACCATACCATCTCTTCCTGTATTTCTTAAAGTCATTGATTCTTTGGGAATTGAGGTGACTGAATTTTTTAGTGGCATGCCCCATGTCAACGGAGCTAATTTTATCATTTCTAGAAAAGAAGACAATACTCTTCTAGAAAAGGAAGATGAAGCAGTAGGGTTTACCTATAATTATATTTTTGGAAAACAAATCTCTTCTTTAGGTTTTGAAACGGTTCTTTTAGAAATAAAACCGAATTCCAAAAGAGAAAAAGTAAGTACAGATGCCTATGAATTTAAATATATGCTCTCTGGGGAATGTCATTATGTTATTGGTGAAGAAGAAGTGCTCTTAAAAGAGGGCGATTCTATTTTTTTTGATGGCAGAATTCCCCATGTCCCTGTAAATAAGGGGAAATCCCCCTCTAAAATGTTGGTGGTTTACTTCTTTATCTAAGAACCCACCTTGACTTTTCTATTTCCTAAAAAATGGTTGAAATTTACCTATATTTCGTTACTTTTCTTGTATGTACCGATGCTATACCCTTCAAAAAGTGTCTTATCTAGACAAATTTCATCTCATTTTCGGTTAAAAACAAAAATTCAAGATGGGTTCTAAAACAAGTACTCTTTTAATTCTGTTAAAGAATCCAAGACATATGTTGGGTTGGCGGACATGAGTTGCTCTCTGGTATGTGCTCCTGTAGTTACACCTACGGTAATGCCGCACTTGGCATTTTTCCCTTCTTGGATGTCTATTATGGAATCTCCTGCCTTTAAAACTTTTGAAGGATCTGTTACCTGTAAAATATCCATAGCCTCAAAAATCATATCTGGATTTGGCCTACCTCGTTTTACATCGTCGGCCGTGACAAGAGTATCATAATGGATTCCTTGTTTCCATTTCATTTTATCCAATAATAATTGTGCCGTGTTTCTGTCATATCCTGTATTCAATGCAATCTTTATGTTCTTCACCATAAAAGATGCTATTAAATCCTCTACCCCTTCATAACTGGAAACGTCTAAATTTTGATATGCCTTTTCCAATAGTTTTTTAAAATCCTTAAAAATTGTAGCGGCAATTTTATTCTGTTCATGACCATCGCAAACAATTAAAATATCCTTTATGGCCTGCAATTTTTCTTTTCCCGCACCATGTTCCAACACAAAATCCAGTGTTAAGAGATATCCTTTTTTATTAATTGCTTTTTGTAGAGTTTTATAAACCACATTGTTTTCATTGACCACCGTACCAGCCATATCAAAAACCACCAATTCTATTTTATTCATATTAAAAATTAAAAATCTTGTTTATGTTTTCTTTTGAAAATCCCGCACTGCCTGTCATACCTTTACCGCCTATACCTGTCACAATATGCACATTATCATCAATAGTATGTTGAAAAACATCTGAATTTTTACATTGGGAATACATACCAAACCAACGGTTCTGTATTTCATAGTTGGGAAGGGCAATGATTTTTTTTGCTTCATCAATAATGAAATTATCAATATCCATATTCAAGTTAAATCCTAAATTATCCATTTGAGATACACTTGCATATTCATGGGAATCCCCTAGTATTACAGAACCATCCATTGCTTGTTTAAACAGAATGTGAACGTTCCATTTTTTTTCTGGGCCATTGTTGTCTTCTTTTGCTTTAATTGATGCATATGAAGGGCATTCCTGAAAAGATTCATACCTTCTAATGGATAAACCTGTTAAAACAGAACCTTTAAGCCTATAATTTTCCTGAGGTTTGGTACTCATCATTTGCAATTTGCAAACTTCTAAATCACTTTCATTAAAGATTGATGGATACAACGTTTTAAAATCGTTTCCATTACAAATAATTACTTTGGTCGCAGACAACGTTTGCCCGTTAGAAGTATTTACGATAACACCATTTACGACCGGGTCACATTCAATTACTTTTTTACCCATAAATAAATGAAGCCCCAAGTCCTTTAAATAGGCATGCAGTTTATTGATCATTGTACTAGGTTCAACGGTAACTTCTTCAGGGAAAAATAATCCTGCCTTTACATAGGTATCCTTTAATCCTGGATATGCAGTCAAACATTCCTTTTTGGTAAGTAATTTAGAAGAATATGAGTTCTTTTTATTGATTATAAAAAGCTCTTCTAAAAGCTGTACTTCTTCTTGATTAGAAGCCAAATAAACAGAACCTTCTTGCCGTATTGAAACATCAAATTTTGATTGAATTTTTTTATAGATTCTAAGGCTTTCCTGGCCATATGTTTGCCATTTTGTGTTGAAACCAGAGGGAACTACCTGACCAAAATTGCGGACGGTTGCATCTTTTGGGCTTTCGTTTTTTTCAACCAAGGCCACTTTTAATCCTTTTTTAATGGCATGAAAAGCGTGGAAAGTGCCCAAAACACCACCACCAACGACTATTAAATCATACTTTTTATTCATAAGCTTGTAATGGGTATTTGATTATGAAAATTATAATATTCTTTTCTATACTTGTTCTTAAAAAAGAGCAAGGAAACAACAGAAATAACCAAACCTAAAACAGCAATAACATAACAACTATTGACCATGAATTTTAACCATGACAAATTGCTTTGCCAAAAATTTTTATAAAGCAATACGCCCATGCTTCCTAGATAACCAAAGGCATCGGAAAGGTATATTAGGTATCCTGCATTACCATTTATACGAAAAGTGGCAATCATTCTATCAAAAAAAATGCAGTTGAACGGCACATAGCAGATATAAAGCCCAAAACCTATACTTATCATCCAAAATGGGGCGCTAACAGCTTCTAACTGAAATAAGAATGTACTGATTCCTATGAACAATACGCCGATAATTAATAGCATATGGTATGATATAAAGGCTTTATAATTATCTTTCAAAAAACCAAAAAGCCCAATAAGAATCAAAACCAAAACAGCTATAGGAATTTCTGATAATGTATAAATAGATGCATTGCCTTCAAAACCTACAGCATCCCATATTTCCCTGGAAAAATTGTCCCTAAAATCCCTTAAGGCAGTTAGGCAAACATAAAATAGTATCAGAATAACAATAGGAAAAAAGAATGTCTTAATCACTTTTTTTCGGTCTTCCCTGCTCATGGGAAGTCTTTCTTTTCTAAGTTGCTTATCTTCTTGAGTAGGTGGAGGTATTTTATTTAATAAGAAAGAGAACAACATAAAGGGGATTAAAAAAACTGCACCAGTTACGGCAGGCATCCAAAATTCAGAAACACTCCAAGTATTCATCACGATAAGTCCTACGGATTTTACCACACCGCTTGAAACAATAAAACTAGAGCATAGCACCACACCCATGATTTCAGTGAATTTTCTACCCTCTAAATAAGAAAATACAATGCCCCACACCAAGCCTAATGGAAGTCCGTTTAAAAACATAAAAACAAAGTTGTAGGGTGGGGGAACAAGACCAAATAAGACCAAACTAAGTTCAGCAAGGGAAATCATTCCCAAAAGGTATATAAATCTATTTTTGGGCTTTAATTCAGAAATAAGCTTAATTCCCAAAAATTTAGAAATCATATATCCCATTACTTGGGATATAATCAATACTATTTTATAATCTATTCCTAAAAAAGAAAGATTTTCAAATGTTGCCACCGCAAAGGGTTTGCGAAAAGCATACATGCAAAAATAGGTTGCAAAAGCAGCAAAGGCACCAAAGCCCAGCGTTTTAATATTTTTGTTTGTGATTTTCAAAAAACAATCTTATTAATTTACAAATACTAAATAAACAGGAGCAATATTCTGTTTTTTTTTACTATTTGTAAATTTTTAAGGATTATTAGATTGTTATGAAAAGATTAAAATAATGGCTTGCCATTAGTGCAGATTCAGGGCAAGTTTTTATATTAAAAAAGGCTTACCATATTCGGTAAGCCTTTTTCTTAATTTAATGGGTGTTTTATTTACTGTTGAGCCATTTCTAGATTGATTGTAATTTCTACATCATCACCAAGAGCAGCATTGTCACCGCCTACTTCAAAATCCTTACGAGCTATAGTTCCAGTCAGTTTTAACCCAGCTTTTAGTTTTTTACTGCGCTGATCGGTAATGATTCCGTTTAGTTTGCCTTTTAGTTGAATAGGTTTTGTATTTCCCCTAATGGTGAAGTCCCCATCAAGTGTAAAAGTATTGTCTCCTGTTTTTTTATAAGAGTTACTTTTAAATGTCATGGCTGGATGTGCTTCAACAGCAAAAAATCATCGGATTTTAAATGCCCGTCCCTGCGTTCATTATTGGTATTAATGCTTGTAGTTTCAATTGCGACTGTAAATGCTGGAGCACTAAAGTCATCATTGGCAACGGCCTCAATATCAAACTTGCCAAAATTTCCGGTTACTTCAGAAATTACAAGATGGGATATGGTAAAATTGACATTGGAGTGGGCGTTATCCGCTTTCCAAGTTGATTGTGCCATTAAAGTGGAGTAACCGATTAAGAATAAAATAAAAATGGATTTTTTCATAGTCTATAGTATTTGTTATTACAGTTTCATAAAATATTTCACGCAAATAGTATAGGACACAAAAAAACATAAAAGGTTTAAAAATAAGTTTAAGCCTTTGAAACTATAAACCAATAGCTTATGTTAAAATCAAGGGGGTAGTTTGTTGAAATTTAAGGGAAAAGACGATAGGTTCAACTTAAGTCTTCTTGCACCACCAATAAAGTGATGGTTTTATTCTTCGTAGAAAATCAAATCTTGTTCTTCCATTACCGTTACAACCAAGTCAATATAATCTTTTATGGCCTTGTTGATTTTCTCGGGGTTTTCTATCTCAACAATACCCCTCCAAATAAGGTCTCTTTCTTTATCAGCACAGATACAATAAAGAGAGGTCTCTACATTATAGATAGTATTGTTATCATAATATTCATCATCATAAT
>CAZEGV010000081.1:0-10131 GCA_964511645.1 uncultured Cytophagales bacterium | reverse complement strand
TATCCATCACAACTTTTTATACAAAAAAAGTCAACTCCCCATAAAAATTGATGTGCCCCGTTTTTTTTTATACTTCTAAACTTATCCCCAATTGCAACCTTGTAATAAGCTTATAGCGTAAGTATAACTAGACCAAATGTTATACTCTTATGAAAAATATAGCCGTACTTCCGTCGTTTCACCATCTCAAAAAATTGCACTCTTTAGTTTCTATAGAAGAGATGAAAGCCTTAGAGTTTCATTTGCTAGAGAGTATGAAGCAAGTCTTGTTTGCAAAAAATCAAAACAAAGCCAAAATCTTATTCACCCCTTACCAGTCTGACCAAAAAGATGAACTCATCAACGAAATCATCGTTAAAGCAGAAAATAGATCTTTACGAGATGTGACAATACCTTTATTACTTAGAAGACGAGTGTTGAAACTAATAGCAAGAGCCTTAGCTAAAAAGATTAGACAAAACACATTATCTAAGTCTGTAACTCAAATCATGCAATACCTAGATAACTTATATTTCATAAAATCCAGTAAGTATAACCTAGAAAGGTAATTACTAAATTAGTTTAAATAAACAATTTCTTGATGGTTTATGAACTTCTAATAAGATATATAGAACCAATTATTATTATATCTTGTAAGAAATGAATAAACCAAGCCCAGAATATACCATTAGTCTCATGAATGGATTTACTTAAAACATAACCTAACAAACCTGCTAATATCACCCCTATAATTCCATTTGGCATCCCTTGAAAATGTGCAATACCAAAAATAATAGCTGAAATAAGAAAAATGGTGTTTGGTGAAAGTAAATTTGCCAGTGGTCCATTGATACCTATTCTAAAAATAATTTCCTCAGCAAATGAATTAGTAAATGAGAATAAGACAATCCAAAGTAATCCAGTTTTTAACAAATTATAATCAATGGATTGCCCTTTGAGTTGAAAATACATAAAGATTCCTGTACCTAAACTAATAAACACAGATAATGAAACCCCTGTTTTTAGCCAAGTATCCCCCTTTTTTATGCCGAACAATTTCAACTCTTCTCCTACGGCATCAATATCCCCAAATGATAAGATAGATTTAAAACTTTCTGAATTAAAGACATAAGAACTAATCATTGATATTAAAGCAATTCCGATCAACACCAACTGGTAGTTTACTTGAAAATTTAAATATTGATTTGGGCTAACAGAAACACCAATACGATGCACTTGTCCAGACAGTACTAATAGTATAATTGTAAAACAAACTGCGAATAAAATGGGTAAAAAAACTTTCATTTATCTAAAGTTAAAATGGTGTAATATTAAAACAAAGATAAAGTGATGCTACTAAAAAAAACTTGATGTATGATAAGAAAACACTTATACCATTTTGATTGTAATATGGTATTATACTGTTTTTATTTTGAGATGCCGTGTGATTTTCTTTCTAATTCTACTAAAACTTTCTGGGGTTATACCTAAATAAGAAGCAATATGTTTTTGGGGAGTTCGTTGGATGATTTTTGGTTGTCGTTCCAAAAGCTTTATATACCTTTCTTCCGCAGTTAAGCACAATAAATCTATTTGTTGTGCTTGTTTATGAATAAAAAGAGATTCAGATGCAATCCTACCAATAGTTGTTCCAATCGTAGAGTTTTTATATAATCCATTCAAATCAGAAAATGAAATAGATAGTATCTCGGTAGATTCAATTGCTTGTGTAAATAATTCGGTTGATTTTTGAGTTAAAAATGACATATAGTCTCCAAAAAACTCATTTTCATAACATAAATCAAGACATATTGTAGAGTTTTCTTTCCATAAAAAAACCCCCGCAGAACCTTTTGTAATTATACTAAGATGATTTTCTTTTTCATTAACATCCTTTATTACTTCATTTTTCTTATACGATTTTTGTTTTAGAAGAATAGCAAATGATTCCCATATTTCGAGAGGAGCTTCAAAATAAGGGTCAAACATCTTCTTTATTACTACTCCTGTTTTGTTCATTCTCAGGTATTAAAACACTATAATTACTACTACACTTAATAAGCAGGCGGAATTTCGGCAAGAATCCTATCTGCTATTTGAATCATATTATCCCCTACAATTTTAGAAATATTATTTGTGTTAGAATTATAATTTAGTTTAAACTTATTTCCCGCTACTTTGTTTCCATTTTTATCAAACACTGTATAATGCGTCACAAAATACCGTACATAATTACCCGACGAACGGTCTAAGCAGTGTTCATAATCTGTACGCACCTCAAACTGGCTAACAAAAATATAGTAGTCGATGCTATATTTTTGGTCAAAATAAGTAAAAAATCTCGGGTCTTTAATCTTAACACCGAAGTACTTCCCAAGATATTTATCTCTTCTTAACTCATCTTCTGACTGTTCTCCTTGTATTTTGTCTTTTTGTTTATTTACCCAGCCTTTTAATTTATCACTTTTATTTCCTTCTGACTGTTGCTGTTGCTCTACTTCAGCAGCCATTTTGGCTTGATAGGTTTCGCTAAGCATTTGTTCTTGGTATTCATAACCTACCGAGCTATATATTTTATTTAAGTCTGTCAGTGTATCAGCATGCTTACCGCCAAGCAAGTATATAGGTTCATATCCTCTGGGGGCAAGCACTGTATTTAACCTTCTTCTAAAAACTTCTCTTACCTTAAGACGTGGTATACTAGAGCCTCTTGCGATTTCATCATCTGAATCTGAAAAATACAAATGCGGGTCAAATGGTACAATCAATACTTGTTTACGAGTTTTATCATAATCATAAACGGTATAAGTTTCTCCTGCTACAGTTTGGCTTTCTGTGCGAGTAAATTCTACATCTTTTTCGTTTTCAGGTTGTTCGATACTTTTCACGTCCTCCTTTATGTCCTCTTCTCCTACTATTAACGTTTGTCCTTCCTCTACCTCCAAGCCATTCCATTTAAGTAGATCTCCAATACTTACATTATACTTTTTACTCAAATCATAAAGCGTTTCACCTTCTTTTACTTTATGTTTTATCAATCTTTTTTGTTTTCTCGCTCCATGTTTCACTTCCTTTTTCACTATGACCTTTGGCACAGTGGTAGTTGTTTTGATAGTTGGAAACTGTGATGGCTGTGGCTCAATCTCCTTCACCATTGCTTTATTATATGGGATTAGTAAAACTTGTCCTGCACGCAAACCTTTTTCTAATGAAGGGTTTAATTCCATCAAAGCAGATATAGGCACCCCATAATTAGTAGATATACGATAAATCGTTTCTCCTGGAGACACTAAGTATTCAACATATGTTTTATCATCCATTACACGAGTAGCAATAGAGTCTTGTACAGTAGCACCTACTTGAAAGCAAACAAATGAGATTAGAATTAAGATTAAATGTTTCATGTTTTTTTAATTAAAATGGCTTTTTACAATATCTGTGAGATTCACATAAATCATCACACTAAATAGCAAAAGGATAAAGAACATCAAAACACGTTCCATAAATCGCTGAGAAGGTTTTCTTCTAAATATTATTTCATATAATATAAACATTACATAACCACCGTCTAAAGCAGGAATCGGTAATATATTCATTAATGCTAGCATTGCTGATAAGCCTGCAGTCATCGCCCAGAAAGCATGCCAATTCCACTCGGTAGTAAATGATTTTGCCATCGAGGCAAACCCTCCTACCTCCTCATAACCCCTTATTTCTGAATCAAATAACCAAGTTAAGCTTTTCGCTTGCAAGCGAATATTATCCACAGCACTTTTTACACCATCTTTGGTTGCTTTAACAAAAGAAGTATACTCAATATGCTCTGGTTTAATATTCAAACCTCTTAGCCCCACTCCCATTTTAGCATTTTCATTCAACGACACATTTAGTAAAACGGTATCTTTCCCTCTTAATACTGTAAAAGGGATCGTCTTATTCTCTTTTCCTTTTAACAATCCTTTTACTTCATCAAAAAACTCTACTTGCTGACCATCACAAGTAAGTACATAATCCCCTGATTGTAACCCTGCCTTAGCAGCTCCTGAGTTTTGCATCACCGTATCTACAACAAATGGCATTCTAGGTCCTATTAGCCCTGATTTTCTAGCTTTAATCATTGCCCTCGCAAACTTTTTAGTAATAGGCACTGTAACTTCTTTACCATTTCTCTCTACGATTACTTCCTTTGCTTCTCCTAAAAGCATTGCATTCATCATTTCTTGAAAAGAATTAGGTGTACCAACGTCTGTTCTTAGTAGCTTATCCCCTGTTTCAAAACCTGCCTTTTGCATATATTCAGAAACTGCCACTCCATTTTTGTTAATCTCTTCCAAAGAGACGAAATTTTTTCCCCAAGTCAAGTTTATCATACCATAAATTACAATGGCTACAATAACATTGACCACAACTCCACCGACCATAATAATCAACCGTTGCCAAGCTGGCTTAGACCTAAACTCCCAATCTTCAGGCTCTTTTTTCATCCCATCTGTATCCATAGACTCATCTATCATACCCGCTATTTTCACATAACCACCTAATGGAACCCATCCTATTCCGTACTCTGTCTCTCCTATTTTTTTTTTGAATAATGAAAATTTAGGATTAAAAAAAAGATAAAACTTATCAACCCTACAGCCGAATAATTTTGCAGGAATAAAATGACCCAATTCGTGTAAAACAATGAGTATAGAAAGGCTTAATAAAAGTTGAGCGTACTGTATAAATGTATCCATTTAGCCTATTAATTCTAATGTTATTAATCGTGTTTCTGTATCCGTTTGGATATAGTCTTCTAATGAAGGTTTTGTAATATACGGCATTTTTTCTATTGCTTTTTCTATTGTTTCAGAAATTTGAAGAAAACCAATTTTGTCTTTCAAAAACATCTCTACAGCTATTTCATTAGCGGCATTCATCACACAAGCCATGTTTCCACCTTTTTTCATCACTTCAAATGCCAAACTTAAGTTTTTAAATATATCAGTATCAGGTTTTTCAAATGTAAGTGTAGGATATTGAGCAAAATCAAACCTCCTAAAATCATTTTGTATCCGATCAGGAAAACCCAAAGCATACTGAATGGGTAGCTTCATATCAGGTAGTCCCATTTGAGACTTAATAGAACCATCAGTAAATTGTACCATACTATGAACTATAGACTGAGGATGAACAATCACCTCTATTTGTTCAGGCTTTACATCAAAAAGCCACTTAGCCTCAATTACCTCTAAACCTTTATTCATCAAAGTAGCAGAATCTATTGTGATTTTAGCACCCATATCCCAATTTGGGTGTTTTAGAGCCTGCTTCTTTGTAACTGTTGCTAATTGCTCTCTTGTAAAACTTCTAAAGGGACCTCCAGATGCTGTCAATATTAGCTTCTCTACACTATTTTCTTTCTCTCCTATCAAGCACTGAAAAATAGCCGAATGCTCAGAATCTACTGGTAAAATAGCTACACGATTTTCTAGTGCTAATTTTGAGATCAACTCTCCTGCTACTACCAAAGTTTCTTTGTTTGCCAAGGCAATGATTTTTTTCGCTTCTATAGCTTTAATGGTCGGTAACAAACCTGAATAACCTACCATTGCAGTTAGCACTACATCTATTGATTCTAACTGTACACTTTCGACAATTGCTTGATGTCCCGCATATACCTTAATGTCTGCATCCCACAAGGCATCTTTTAGCTTGGTGTAATATTCTTTATTAGCTATTACAACCGCATTAGGTTTATGTTTGATAGCTTGCTGTATTAGTAAATCAACATTGTTATTAGCTGTTAATAATTCTACCGAAAAACGGTCTGGATTAGACTCTATTACCTCTAAAGTTTGTGTGCCAATAGACCCCGTAGAGCCTAATATTGCAATTCTTTTCATCATTTTGTATATTCTTCTAAGGTATTAGCAATTTTCCTATCGTTAGATAATCGTGGCACTTTATTTTGCCCTCCCAATTTTCCAATTGACTTCATATAATTCACAAAGCTGTCTTTCAATAATGGCTTAACTACTAGTTTTTGTAAAATACTACCTTTAATTAAATCATCATAATAAGTATTTAATTGAGTAAGGGATAAATCTAAGGTAGCTTCAAAATTCTCTAAATCATTGGGTGGAGTAGCAAACTCTATGTACCACTCATGCCTAGAACTTCCTTCTTCGGGGCTTACGCTAGGTGCTACCGTAAACTCTATAGCTTCTACTTCTTTAAACTTTTTACAAGTTTCTTTAAATGCTTTTTCTACTTCTTCGGCTATTACATGCTCACCAAATGCTGAGATAAAATGCTTCAACCTTCCTGTAACAATAATCTTATAAGGTGTTTTAGAAGTAAACTTTACAGTATCTCCAATAGAATACCCCCACAAGCCTGCATTAGTACTCAAAATAATCGCATAATTAACGCCTAACTCAACCTCTCCAATTGATAACCTAGTCGGGTTGTCGTTGCCATACTCACCCACTGGAATGAACTCATAAAAAATACCTGAGTTTAACAACAACAAAAGCCCTTTGTCATCTTGGGCATTTTGATAAGCAATAAAACCTTCCGAAGCAGGATATAGTTCTATACTATCTACTTCTTTTCCAATGGTCTCATATAATTTCTTACGATAAGGTTCAAAGTTAACCCCACCGTACACAAAAAGATTAAACTCTGGGAATACATCTTTAATCTTCTTACCTGTACGGGCTACAATTTTATCAAAATACATTTGTACCCAAGGCGGAATACCCGAAATAAGCATCATTCGCTTATCCAAAGTTTCATCAATTATCTTATCTAGTTTTTCTTCCCAGTCTTCTATACAATTTGTGTCATAAGTTGGTAACTGGTTAGCTTGTAATACTGATGGAATGTGATGATTCACAATTCCTGACAAACGTCCATAATAAATTCCAGCCTTTTTTTCCATTTCAGGGCTTCCTGACAAAAAGATTAAACTCCCATCAAAAAACTCACTCTTACCTGTCTCGTCAATATAAGTCAATAAAGCGTCACGAGCCGCATTGATATGAGCAGGCATAGATGCTTTAGTAATTGGAATATACTTCACCCCAGAAGTTGTACCCGAAGTTTTTGAAAAATATAATGGTTTCCCTGGCCAAAGCACATCATCCTTTCCCTCTAATATTTTATCTACATAAGGTCGATGTCCTTCGTAATCTCTAATGGGTACGTTTTGCTTAAATGATTCATAATCTTTAATCTTATCAAAATGATGGTCTTTACCAAATTGAGTGTTTTGAGCACTTGTAATTAAACGTTTAAAAACCTTATTTTGAGTTTCTACGGGTTTAGCAGACCACCTTTTTACTTTCCCTATAAAAAACCTAGCAATTGGCTTACTCAATATCGCTTTTATCCCCATAAAGCAAAAATAAGAAAAACCTCACCACTTGTACCTAAAGGACAGTAAAAAAAACTAGACATTTATTAACAACTTCAAGTCCTCTATCAGAGAGATTTAAAAAAATTTAAAAAAAATACACTATATATTTGTATTAAAAAACTCTTTCTACTATGTTTGCATCATCAAAAAAAAGCCTCCATAGCTCAGTTGGCTAGAGCGACTGATTTGTAATCAGTAGGTCGTTGGTTCGACTCCGACTGGAGGCTCTCAAAAGGGAAGTTATAAATAACTTCCCTTTTTTGTTTTTACACCAATCTAAAAAGGAGAATCATCCCCACTTTTTTGAGTCCAATCAGCCTTTTCTTCTGTAGAATCATCTGAATTATTCATCTTACTCGGAAATGTTTTAGCACCTGCATTATCAAAATCATCCACAGAACCAGTAAAATCGCTCGCATGCCCAAAACTACTCTCATCCACATCTAAGAATTTAGTATATTTTCCTATAAACTTAAGCTTGACATCTGTCGTGCTACCATGTCTATTTTTAGCAATAATCACTTCTGCCATTCCCATTGCAGGACTTCCATCAGGAAACTCATTCATCTTATAGTACTCAGGACGATACAAAAACATTACCTGATCAGCATCTTGCTCAATTGCTCCTGACTCTCTTAAGTCTGACAACATTGGTCGCTTGTCTCCTCCACGAGACTCTACCGCTCTACTTAATTGTGATAAGGCAATCACTGGCACTTTTAATTCTTTAGCTATTCCTTTTAATGCTCTTGAAATAGATGATATTTCTTGCTCTCTATTTCCTGATTTCTTAGCAGCAGAATCCCCAGACATCAATTGTAAATAATCTATTACAATTACCTGTATATCGTGTTGAGCCTTAAGTCTTCTGCACTTTGCCCGTAATTCCAAAATAGAAAGCCCCGGAGTATCATCTATAAAAATAGGAGCTGTTGTTAATTTTCGTATTCGCTGATGAAGTTGCACCCACTCATGATCTTCTAAGTTTCCTCTCCTCAGTTTATCACTTTCTAACTCTGCTTCCGCAGAAATCAAACGATTGGTAAGTTGCACTCCACCCATCTCTAAAGAAAAAAAAGCCACCGCTTGGTTATGGTCTACCGCAGCATTACGCAATGCCGACATAGTAAAGGCTGTTTTCCCCATACCTGGACGTGCCGCCACGATAATCAAATCACTGGGTTGCCAACCATTCGTCACCCTGTCTAAAGCTGTAAAACCACTTGCTACACCTGTTAACCCATCTTTTTGATCTCTTCTTTTCTCAAGATCCTCTATCGCCTGCTTCATCAAGCTTGCCATCCCCTCGTAGTTACGGCGAATATTAGTCTCCGATACTTCAAAAATAGACCTTTGAGTTTTATCTAAAAGTTCAAAAACATCGGTTGTGTCTTCATACGCCTCGGTGTTTATCTCTGAAGAAATTTTAATCAATTCACGCTTAATTGACATCTCGGATATAATCCTAGCATGGTACTCAATATTAGCCGCCGAGTTGACTTTTGACGTTAATCTTGTAATAAATAGGGCACCACCTACTTTCTCTAATTCACCAATGGTACGCAACTGATTAGTTACAGTCAATAAATCTACTGGGTCAGAATTGGTAAACAGCATCAAGATTGCCTCATAAACAATCTGATGCTTATCTGAATAAAAACTTTCAGGTCTCAAAATATCTACCACTTCGGTAAGAGCATCTTTCTCTAACATTAATGCCCCTAGCACCGCTTCTTCCATATCTAATGCTTGCGGTGGAATTTTTCCTAAATCTGCCGACATTTTCTCTGCCACCTTTCTTGCCTTTTCCTTGATATTTGTTCGCTTCTTTTCTTCTGCCATACTACAAATGTAACAGACCCAAACGAGAAGCTTCTATTAGAATAAAAATGTTTACAGATGATTTTCCCACAAAAAATCATTATCCACAGGGATTTTGTGAATAAGTTTTAAAGTAAATTATGACATAAAAAAAACACCCCCGCTAAACAACTTAACAGAGGTGAAATATAACTCTAAATGATTTTATACTAAAGCCCCATAATATACATAATTGCTGCATACAAAATAAGTATGATACCAATTATCCATAAAATAGTACCTAGAAGCCAAATCCCTAGAGCCGCAAACAATGCTCCTGCCAACAAAAACACTAATCCAACTAAAGCAATTTTCATCAATGTTTTATCATCTGTTTCCGCTTGAGACGTTAAATCATTTTTCAATTCTTTAATTTCAACCTTTATTTCATGCTTCAATGCCTTTTTCTCTACTTTCGTTAAAGCCGTTGAATTAACTATTTTTGAAATATTTTGATTGTTCACTGTAGGTGATTGCTCCAAAACAAAAACAGATTGTACATTTTGCGGTGCAACATGTTCTTCCATTGCTACATTTACACTTACTTTAGATGATTTTTTTCCACTTTTAGTAGCAAAACTGAAAGCCACTAAAAAAAACATACTGATTGTTAAACCCTTTTTCATGAAATTACGTATTAAATTTTTAATTGAGACTTTTTAATTGAGACACAAATATAGCAGTGTTTTTGAATAAACAAAGGTTTTAGTCGTTTGTTTATTCAACTTATTAAAACCAAGCTTACAAGAGTATTAACTGGGCTATAATATATGATGGTTAAACGAAAACAAAACTTATCACAGTGTTTTAGCTACCAATATAAGTATCTTTGTATATAAAGACCGTTGCAAGGTGAGTAGTTTATTTTTCCAAAATTTTGTATCTTTATG